>JAZQRG010000052.1:0-5140 GCA_045629445.1 Mycetocola sp.
CCACTCACGGGTGAGCCCTTGCTTGGAGAGCGGCGGCCGATCGTACGGCGTGTGCCGTTCGCTGTCGACGAGCGTCAACTCGCGGTCGTAACCATTGCGGCGGAGAGCCGCAGCAGTGGTCAGCCCGGCCGCCGACGCTCCAACAATGACGATGCGGGAGGGGGCGTCGCTCACGACTCTTCGACGAGCCTCAACGCGGCAGACGGGCAGCTGAGCACGGCGTCACGCACGGCGTCGTGCTCGTCAGCACCGGGGTGCGCGTTGAGCAGGATGACCTTGCCCACTTCGTCGTCCTGGTCGAACACGTCTGGCGCAATCGCTGCGCAGACGCCAGCGGCGACACACACTTCGGTATCGGCAATGACCTTCATGGTTCCTCATCCCCTCGAGGCCCGCATCGAGCGCGCCTGACTCAATTCTGGCACTCGCGGCGACCTCTTTCGCGCGCAATGATCTCTCTAGCAGAGCATTCACACGCCAACCCGGGCATGCGGCGGCTGGTAGGTTTCTTCTCGGCCGTACCGGGCCACGAAGGAGAGACGGATGCCACAGCCACGCACACGAGGACACTGGCTCTGGCTCGTCCTGATCGGCCTTGCCGCAGGATTCCTGTCCGGCCTCTTCGGCGTCGGTGGCGGCATCCTGATCGTTCCAGCGCTTCTGCTCCTGCTCGCGCTCGACCAGCGCGTCGCAGCGGGCACGTCGCTCGCCGCGATCGTGCCGATGGCATCCGTTGGCGTCCTCAGCTACGCGCTGAGCGGATCCGTCGACTGGATCGCAGCACTTCTCCTGATCGCCGGCAGCGTCGTCGGGGCGCAGATCGGCATTCGGCTGCTCAACCGCATCCCGCGGCGCGTCGTGACCTGGCTCTTCATCGGGTTCCTTCTCGTGGTCATCGCGACGCTGTTCCTCGTCACACCGTCGCGCGACGCCTTTGTCGAGATCGCCGTGCTCAGCGGCGCGGGGCTTGTCGTACTCGGCCTCGGGACAGGCGTGCTTTCAGGACTCCTCGGCATTGGGGGCGGGGTCGTGATCGTGCCGCTGCTCATCCTGCTCTTCGGCGCGAGCGACCTCGTCGCGAAGGGCACATCGCTGCTCGTCATTATCCCGACGGCGCTCTTCGGGACATTCGGGAACTTCCGGCGCGGCAACGTCGACCTTCCTGCCGCCGCTGTGATCGGCATCTCCGCCTGCACAACGACTGCTGCGGGTGCCGCTGTCGCCGCGGTTATCTCGCCAGCACTCTCATCAGTGCTTTTCGCGATCTTCCTCGTTGCGATCGCCGTGCAGATGACGGTGAAAGTGCTTCGTTCGCGCTAGCCGTAGTGCCGTCGCCAGCGCATGTTCGCGCGAACGCTAGTTGATGCAGGCCGTTTCTCCGAAGCTCTGCGGAGTGTTCGTCGGCGTCGGGGTTGGCTCCGGCGCCGTCTCGACGGGGGCGTCTGGCGTCGGTGCGACCGGGGCGTTCGGGTCGGTCAACGTCGGGTTGTCTGTGCCGATGGTGAGAGTGACGACGGTCACCGAGTCGGACTGGACGACCGCAGCTCCCGGGTAGTAAGCCGCGAGCGCCTTCGCTTGCGCTTCCTGGCCCGCAGCATACGTGATCGTCGTCTTCGGGATCTTCGTGCCCGAACCAGGCTCGGTAACGAGAAATCCGACGGCCGCGAGGGCATCGGTATTGAGTTGCGCGACCCCGGAGATGCCGGCACCGTTGACGACTTTGACCGTTGTCTCCGATGGCGCTGCGGCGACGGCAGCACCGTATGGGGTCGGTACTCCGGTGATCCCGGCGATGAATTCGGGCATGGCGGCGTGGTCGATCTCGACTACCGAGAGCTTTTGCCGACCAACCGTGATCGTCGGGATGCCCAGGACGGGAATGGTGGCGGACTGGATGTTGTCGGGTTTCAGGTTGCGCAGATGGGCGGCCAGATCGATCAGGTTGAGGCCGGGATCCATCTCGATCGATGAGGACACCGCATCGAGTACTTTTTGCAGCTTGGCCGGGTTGAGGAGAGTGCCGGCCGACAGCATCTTGCGCGCCTCGACGGACAGGAAGTACTGCTGCCGGACCTGTCGATCGAGGTCACCGTTGGGCAAACCGTGGCGCTGGCGCACGAAGGCGAGTGCCTGTTGAGCGTTGAGCGTTGAAACGCCCGCTGGCAGGTCAACGGTCGAATACGGGTCCTTGACCGGGTTGTTCAGGCACACCTCGACCGGGCCAAGGGCTTCGACGACTTCGTAGAAGCCGAGCAATGAGACCCTGACGAAGTGGTCGATGGTGAGGCCGGAGAGATTCTGGATGGTCTCGATGAGCAATTGAGCGCCGGCCGCCTCGGTGCCACCCAGGCCGAATGCCGCGTTGAGCTTGTTCTTGCCGTGGCCAGGAATGTCGACCCAGGAGTCCCGGGGAAACGAGAGCAGGGTGACCTTCGACCCGTCCGCCGCGATGTGCATCACCATCATCGTGTCGGTGTTCACCCCACCGCCGTCATCTTCGGTTCCGAGTTTGGCCAGGTCTTCATCCGACGCTCCGGCCGGCCGGTGATCGTCGCCGACGAGGAGGATGTTCTGGCTTTTGCCGTCGACGTCATCTGCGTCGTCGCCCTTCGACTGCGGGATGGCATCGATGTGCGTAATTCCGGAGACGAAGCGCTGGTAGTTGTAGAGCACGTACCCGCCGGAGACAACGAGGACGAGAACCAGACTGAACCCGAGCCAGCGCAGCGCGATCACGCTGGCCCGTGGCTTTCTGCGGTGTGCCACGGGGGCGGATGCGGGCAGACGCAAATCGTCGGTCATCGGACGACCCGCCCTCCCGCGGCTCGGTGCTCCGGCACGCATGGCGGAGGAGTCGGGGAGAGAGGAATCGTCACAAGCACACCCCAGAGTAGAGGCGCTTCCCTGAGAATTCGGGGAATGAGGTCGCGAGCTGAGAACTGAGAAAGTTCTCCGTTCGACAGAAGTCCCTATCGTGGTCGGCGACCCCTCTGTACGCTTTTGCCAGTCGTCCAATGGGGGGCGGCCAGCAACAGGGGGAGAAACCATGCCATCACTCGACGACCTGCTCGGCAGAATCCCGGTGGCCGACGTTGCCGACCGGCTCGGCGTCGATGAGTCGACAGCATCCGCCGCCATCGAAGAGGCGCTGCCTGCCCTGGTCAGCGCGCTCGAGACGAACGCCGAGGACCCGGCAGGCGCGGCATCCCTCGAAAAGGCGATCTCAGATCATTCGCCCGCTCTCGTGGACGGATCGGTCAACCTCGACGAGGTTGACGCCGCCGACGGGGAAAAAATCGTCGGGCACATCTTTGGGGAGCACAAGGACCAGGTCGTCGCCACGCTCTCTGCCGGCACGGGGAGTTCACACGCACCCGGAAGCTCGGTCTTCGGTCAGCTTCTTCCGCTTCTCGCACCCATCGTGCTGAGCTACGTCGCGAAAGAGTTCTCGGACCGCAAACAGACGACCCAGACGGTGCAGCCGACCGAGCCCATGCAGCCCCGCCAGCTGAAGCCGACGGAAGAACCGACCGGCCTTGGCGGAGTGCTCGGGGGGCTGTTTGGGAGCAACAAAACGACCCCGGAAAGCGGTATTGGGATCCACGAGGTGCTCGGTGGCCTCCTCGGCGGAGTCGGGAAGACGTCGGGAGGAATCGGCGACGTGCTCGGGAGCTTCCTCGGCAGCAGCCGGACCTAGCGATATCGGGCCCGTGCCGCGCCCCGGTAGGCTGGCAGGGTGCCAGTAAACCCCGAACTTCAGGGTCGCGTGTTCCCGCCGGCCCCTCCATATCTCGTCGGGCTGGAGAAGATTCGCGAGTTCTCGCGAGCCGTCTTCGCGACGAATCCGATTCACTTCGACACGGATGCCGCGCGTGCGGCCGGTCACGCCGACATCGTTGCGCCGCCGACCTTCCCCGTCGTTGTGCAGGAGCAGACGCTCGCCCAGCTCCTGAGCGAACCCGATGCCGGTATCGACTTCACCCGGGTCGTTCACGGTGACCAGCGCTTCAGCTTCACCCGCCCGGTCGTCGCCGGTGATGAACTCACGGCGACCCTGGTGGTGACGAGTGTCAAGACCCTCGGGCCGCACGCCATGGTGACCGCTGAGTCCACCATGGTTGATGCGTCTGGCGCCCACGTCGTCACGGCGACATCCACTCTTGTTGTGCGAGGTGACGAATGAGCACGCCTCTTCTTGACGAGCTGACCGTCGGCGACGTGATCGCGGAACGGGAGTTCGCGCTGACGCGGGATTCCCTCGTGCGGTACGCCGGGGCATCCGGTGACTTCAACCCCATTCACTATCGCGATGACGTTGCGGCATCCGTTGGCCTGCCCGGCGTTCTCGCCCACGGCATGCTCACCATGGGCTTCGCGGTGCAGCCGGTCGTTGACTGGGTCGGCGACCCGGCCCGTGTTGTCGACTACGCCGTGAAGTTCACCCGGCCCGTCGTTGTCGACCCGCAGGACGGTGCACTCGTCAGCGTGGTCGCGAAGATCGGCGCGATCGAGCCAGGGTTCGCACGCGTCGACCTCACCGTGAGCTTCGACGGCAAGACCGTGCTCGGCAAGGCGCAGGTGCGCGTTGCGCTCGGGTAGCCGGCGATGACGACGCTCGCTGAACTCACGACCCTGCGGGTTGGCGGGCCCGCCCGAGAGACCGTCACCGCGGCAACGCGCGACGAACTCGTGAGTGCGGTCGCAGCGGTGTGGGATGAGGGTGAAGACCCGTTTGTTCTCGGTGGTGGGTCGAACGTGCTCGTTGCCGATGAGGGGTACGACGGAACACTCGTGCGCGTCGCGACGCGCGGTATCGAGCGAATCGGTGCTGAGGGCGGCCGTGTGCTGCTCCGGGTCGAGGCCGGGGAGTCGTGGGACACCCTCGTCGCGTACGCCGTCGAGAACGGCCTTGCCGGGATCGAGGCGCTGAGCGGCATCCCCGGATCCTGTGGAGCGGGACCCATCCAGAACACGGGTGCGTACGGGCAGGAACTCTCGGACAGCCTCGTCGCTGTCGAACTGCACGACCGCGACTCCGGTGACCTCGTCCGGGTGCCGGCGACCGAGCTTGGGCTCGGTTACCGAACCTCGGTGCCCAAACGGCACGGCGGACACCCGCCAGCGCGCGACGGCGTCGTGG
>JAZQRG010000053.1:0-1534 GCA_045629445.1 Mycetocola sp.
GCCAGCGCGGTCGTGCCCACGTCGAGGAGCACACCCTGTCCGCTTTTGACGAGGGCTGCGGCACGGCGACCGATGCCCTGTTTGGCGAGAGCGGATGCTTCGAGCGAGGTTTCGAAGCTCGTTTCGCGGGCCCGCTGGCCGCGGGGTACAGCTCCGCCGTGCACCCGCCGGATCGCGTGGCCGTCGTCGAGCGCGGCCAGGTCGCTGCGCACCGTGACTTCGCTCACCCCGAACGCCTCGCTGAGGTCGGAGACGCGGAGAAAGCCGCTCGCGGCGATCAGGTCGGCCATCCGCTCGCGCCGAACCAGCGCTGGGACGACGTCGCCCGCGGCGCGTGGCGTGGAATCGGTCATGCGCTCATCTTCAGTTAGTTTCGTTTGGTTGTCAATAACGGGGACGATGTCTAGAATTGCTTACGCTTGTGAAAGGCGCGAAAGGCAGCCAGATACCCATGACCTCCATTTCTTCAACGTCAGACCTCCTCGCCGATGGGCGTGAAATCATCTACTTCGATGATGCCGACACCACACTCGGCCCCGACCGCGCGCCTGACGCGCGCGACCTCCCCGACCGCCCAGCGACGGCGAGCATGCGGCAGGACCCGCTCACCGGTGAGTGGGTATCGATTGCGTCTGCCAGGCAGAGCAGGGTCTTCCTGCCGCCGGCGCACCTCGACCCGCTTGCGCCGCAGACCGAGACAAACCCGTCCGAAGTGCCGAGCAATTACGACGTCGCCGTCTTCGAGAACCGCTCGCCGTCGTTCGGCCCGCTGCTCGAGGACGAAAACGCCCCGCGCGGTCTCGACGACCTCACCGAGATCGGCATCGGCCGTATCCGCACCTCCGTCGGCCGCTGTGAAGTGGTCTGCTTCAGTCCTGAGCACGAGGGGTCGTTCGGCTCATTGAGCCGGTCCCGCGCACGCACGGTGATCGAGGCGTGGGCCTCGCGTACCGCGGCGCTCAGCGCGATGCCCGGCATCGAGCAGGTGTTCCCGTTTGAGAACCGGGGAATCGAGATCGGTGTGACACTGCGTCACCCGCACGGGCAGATCTACTCATACCCGTACGTGACCCCGCGCACCCAGCGCCTGCTGGCATCCGTCGAAAGCTACGGCCCGACGCTGTTCGCCGACATCCTCGCGAGCGAGCAGGCTGGCGAGCGCGTCGTGCTCCAGGGCGAGCACTGGACGGCGTTCGTTCCGTTCGCGGCCCGGTGGCCGGTCGAGGTCCACATGCTGCCACACCGCCACGTCGCTGACTTCGCGGGTACCACCGACGAGGAGCGCGACGAACTCGCCGTGCTGTACCTGCGGCTCTTGCGCGGAATCGATGCTCTCTACGAGACCCAGACCCCGTACATCGCCGCGTGGCACCAGGCACCCGTGAATGTCGGGCGCGACGACATCCGGCTCATGCTGCAGCTCACGTCGCCGCGGCGGGCCGCAGACAAACTCAAGTACCTCGCCGGATCCGAGGCCGCCATGGGTGCCTGGATCGGCGATATCCCACCGGAGCAGACAGCACAACGCGTGCGT
>JAZQRG010000054.1:0-4171 GCA_045629445.1 Mycetocola sp.
CCTGTAACGCGGCTGGAAGCGGCCCGTGTCGGCCATAAGATTGACTTCATGGCCAGCGGCAATTCCTTCTACATCACAACGCCCATCTTCTACGTGAACGATGCGCCCCACATCGGGCACGCATACACCGAGGTGGCCGCTGACGTGGTCGCGCGCTGGCACCGACAGGCGGGTGATGACACCTGGTCCCTCACCGGAACCGATGAGCACGGCGAGAAGATCCTCCGCACGGCAACCGCAAACGGGACGACGCCTCAGAAGTGGGCGGACAAGCTCGTCACTGAGTCGTGGATGCCGTTGCTCGAGACGATCGATATCGCGAACGACGACTTCATCCGTACGACCGAACAGCGCCACGAGTCGAGCGTGCAGCAGTTCCTGCAGCGGCTCTATGACGACGGTTACATCTACTCAGGTGAGTACGAGGCGCTGTACTGCGTCGGCTGCGAGGAATTCAAACCGCAGTCGGAGATCGTCAACGGAACCGGACCGTTCGAAGGCCAGAAGGTCTGTGCCATCCACTCGAAGCCGCTTGAGCTGCTCAAGGAGAAGAACTATTTCTTCCGCATGAGCGACTTCACCGAGCGGCTTCTCGCCCTCTACGAGGAGCGACCGGACTTCGTGCAGCCCGAGTCGGCACGTAACGAGGTCATCCAGTTCGTCCGCCAGGGGCTGAGCGACCTGTCGATCTCCCGGTCGAGCTTCGACTGGGGTGTGAAGGTCCCATGGGACGACAGCCACGTCGTCTACGTCTGGTTCGACGCTCTACTCAACTACATCACCGCCGTCGGCTACGGTCAGGACGAATCAAACTTCGACCGTCGCTGGCCCGCGACGCACATCGTCGGCAAGGACATCCTCCGCTTCCACGCGGTGATCTGGCCAGCGATGCTCATGGCCGCAGGACTCGAGGTCCCGAAGCAGGTCTTCGGGCACGGCTGGTTGCTCGTCGGCGGCGAAAAGATGTCCAAGTCGAAACTCACCGGCATCGCGCCGACCGAGATCACGGACACCTTCGGTTCAGATGCCTTCCGCTACTACTTCCTTCGTGCCATCGCGTTCGGTCAGGACGGCTCGTTCAGCTGGGAAGATCTTTCAGCCAGGTACCAGGCCGAACTCGCAAACGGATTCGGCAACCTCGCATCGCGAGTCATTGCGATGGTCACCAAGTACTTCAACGGAGTGGTTCCAGCGCCCGCCGAATACAGCGACGTCGACCTGGCCATCCAGGAGGTCGTGAAGAAGGCATCCGCTGACGCTGACCGCGCCATCGACGCTCTCGCGATCCACGATGCCCTCGCGTCGATCTGGACGATCGTCGATGAACTCAACGGCTACATCACCGACTCCGAGCCGTGGGCGCTCGCGAAGGACCCGGCGAACGCGGCTCGGCTCGGAACCGTGCTGTACACGGCGGTTGACGGCCTGCGTTCGCTCGCCGTGATGCTGTCGCCTGTGCTGCCGAAAGCGACAGCGAAGCTCTGGGAGGCGCTCGGTGCTTCCGAAGGCCTCGGTGAGCTCGTCGACCAGCCCATCCGCGATGCGGGCAGGTTCGGACAGTTGCCGGCCGGCAGCACCGTCTCCGCGCTTCAAGCGCTGTTCCCGCGCATTGAAACGCCCGTCGCGTAGCCGGGAGCGCTCGGGCGCGCGGTGGGGTACCGTCGAAGTATGACCGATCCCGTCCACGTGCGCTCGCGCGACGCCGGTGAACGGCGGGACATCACCTTCCCCCCGCTGCCCGAGCGCCTTGCCGTCGGGGTCTACGACAACCACACCCACCTCGAAATCGCTGACGGTGACGTCGCTCTCGACTACCGCGAGCACCTCGACCGTGCCTCGAGTGTCGGCGTTCGCGGGGTCGTACAGGTGGGAACGGATGTCGCGACCTCGATCTGGAGCGCCGAAACGGCGGCCATCGAACCGCGCATGCTCGCCGCTGTCGCCATCCATCCGAATGAGGCACCGGTGCTCGACGAAGCGGGGACGCTCGACGACGCGCTCTCCGTGATCGCCGAACTCGCCACCCGTCCTCGGGTGCGCGCGATCGGTGAGACCGGACTCGATTTCTACCGGACCGCTGAGGCCGGGCGCCCAGCGCAGTACGCGGCGTTCGAGGCGCACATCCAGATGGCGAAGGACAACGACCTCGCGCTCCAGATCCACGACCGTGACGCCCACGCCGAGGTGATCGCGACTCTCAAACGGGTCGGTGCTCCCACGCGCACCGTCTTCCACTGTTTTTCCGGCGACCGTGAGCTCGCCGAGATCTGCACGGAGAACGGCTGGTACATGTCGTTCGCAGGAACAGCCACGTTCAAGAATGCCGCGAACCTGAGGGAGGCACTCGAGGTCGCCCCGCGCAGCCTGCTGCTGATCGAGACCGACGCGCCCTACCTCACACCGGTGCCCTATCGCGGGCGGCCGAATGCGCCGTACCTGATCCCACACACCCTGCGCTCTCTCGCCGCGACACTCGGTACAGACCCGTCGATGCTCGCCGCACAAATCTCGTCGAACACGGAGTACGTGTACGGCCACTGGGACGACGAGCCCGTCGTCTCCCCGCCACACCCCTATGAGGATGTACCCGTATGACGCTTCTTGGCCCCGCCGAGATCCGCGACCTCGCTGAATTGCTCGACGTTCAGCCCACCAAAAAGCTCGGCCAGAACTTCGTGGTCGACGCCAACACCGTTCGCCGCATCGTCAAAGTGGCGAAAGTAACGGCGGGTGAGCACGTTGTCGAGGTCGGACCAGGCCTCGGTTCGCTCACCCTCGGCCTCCTTGAGGTCGGTGCGAGCGTCGTCGCTGTCGAAATCGATTCGAGGCTCGCTGGCCAGCTCCCTCGCACCGTCGAGCTGATGCAGCCAGGTGCGGAGCTCACGGTCATCAGCGCCGATGCCATGCGCATCACCGAGCTCCCCGGCGACCCGACGCGGCTCGTGGCGAACCTGCCGTACAACATCTCGGTTCCTGTGCTGCTGCACCTCCTCGAGCACTTCGCTTCGATCACCGCCGGTGTCGTCATGGTGCAGGCGGAGGTCGGCCACCGGCTGGCCGCCGAGCCCGGATCAAAGGTGTACGGCAGCCCGAGCGTCAAAGCATCCTGGTACGGTCACTGGCGAACAGCGGGCAACGTGTCGCGTCAGGTGTTCTGGCCGGTCCCGAACGTCGACTCGGTCCTCGTCGCCTTCGAGCGGCGAACGGATGCCATCGGCACAGAGGCAGAACGGCTCGCGACCTTCCAGCTCGTCGATGCCGCATTCCAGCAGCGCCGCAAAATGCTGCGGCAGTCGCTCGGCCAGGTTCTGGGAAGCTCCCAGGCGGCGACAGACGCGATGGTCGCTGCCGGTATCGCGCCAACCGCACGCGGCGAAGAACTCACCGTTCACGACTTCCTCGCGATCGCGCGAAACGCCCTTTAGGTTGGAGATATGACGGATCCGGCAGGCCTCAGCTTCGCCCACGCCCGGGCACCGGGGAAGATCAACCTCTTCCTCAAGGTCGGTCAGCTGCAGGACGACGGCTATCACGAACTCGCGACGGCATTCCAGGCGGTTTCGCTCTACGAAGATGTGCGGGCGTATCCCGCCGATGATTTCTCCGTCACGTTCACCGGATCGGTCGACACGACGGGACTCTCGACGGACGGATCGAACCTCGCCATCAAGGCAGCTCGGCTTCTCGCTCGCAAGAGTGGGTTTCGCGGTGGTGTTCGGCTGGAGGTCGAGAAGAACGTTCCCATCGCCGGCGGAATGGGCGGAGGGTCAGCAGATGCCGCCGCTACCCTCGTCGCGTGCGATTCATTGTGGGGAACGGAAGCGTCACGGGATGAGCTTCTCGGGATGGCGGCGAAGCTCGGCGCCGATGTGCCGTTCGCACTTACCGGCGGCACGGCCATCGGAACAGGACGCGGTGATCAGCTGAGCCCCGCCCTCGCCAAGGGGCGGTTCCACTGGGTCCTCGCTCTCGCGGAGTTCGGGATGTCCACCCCTGACGTCTATTCCGCTCTCGACCGGCACCGCGAGAAACACGCGCAGGACATCTACCCCGCGGCGCTGCAGCCATCGGTCGACGCCGAGGTTCTCCAGGCGCTCCGTGCCGGGGACCCCCGCCAGCTTGCCGAGGCACTCCACAACGATCTGCAGGCGCCAGCGCTCGGCCTCGCCCC
>JAZQRG010000055.1:0-4549 GCA_045629445.1 Mycetocola sp.
CGAAGCCGGTGCCGCCGCGAGCGGCGTTGCCCTTCTGGACAGAACTGCCGACGAAGGACGGCAAATGGATCTTCATCCACGGAGCGAATGAGACCCACAAGCAGCGCCTCATGGCGGCGCTCGACGTGCCGGAGGATATTGACGCCGTTGCCGCGGTTGTGGCCCAATGGAACGCAGACGAGCTGGAGGCGTTCCTCATTGAGCGCGACTGTATCGTCGCCGTCGGCAAGTCACCCGAGGAATGGTTAGCCCATCCCGCAGGCGTGGCCGTCGACGCCGAACCGGTGGCATGGATCACTGACTTCCCGGTGGGCGATGGTCTCAGCACGTGGCGGCCCACGCCTGGCCGCCCGCTGGCAGGCATCAACGTCCTCGACATGACGCGCGTATACGCCGGGCCGCTGGCAACCCGATTCCTAGCCGGGCTTGGCGCCGAAGTACTGCGTCTCGAACCGCCGGGGTCTGACGAGGGGCGCTTTATGGGCAGCGTTGAGGCGATGACACCGACGCGATTCCCAGAACAGAACCTGGGCAAGCGATGGGCGTTCCTCGACATTAAGACGCCCGAGGGGCTGGCGCAGTTCAAAGCGCTGCTCGCCGAGGCCGACGTTTTCGTCAACGGTTACAGGCCGGGCGGCATCAACGCCATCATTTCCGAGGAGCAGCGCCGCGCGATCAACCCCGATCTCGTCGAGGTCGCACACACCGCCTTCGGGTGGCAGGGTCCGTGGCGGACGCGGCGAGGTTTCGACTCGTCGGTGCAGTTCTCCGTCGGCTTCGCAGTGGCGACCCAGCGCTGGGCGCTGGAGGACCCGGAGAACCGGTTGCCACTGCTTGTCAACGGCAACCCATTCGACGGCGCCCATCCCTGCCACACTGCGGTGGAGATCCTGGACGTGTCCACCGGCTACCAGATCGCCACCAGTGCCATTCGCGGACTGACCAAGCGGTTGCGCACGGGCGCTGGGTCGATCTCGAAACTCTCCCTTGCCCGGACCGCGTCGCTGCTGCACCACGAGGGAGAGTCGGAGCCCGGTCCCGCCATCATGTTGCCGATGGACGGCCCATACGAGGAGTCGGGGACGGTGTACTCAGCCATCTCTGGTCCATCCCGCCGGCTGCGATGGCCGCTGGAGATCCCCGGCGCACCCATCATCTTCGAGCGCCCTGTCGAGCCTGCGGGTGCGTCCAGCCCCATGTGGGCGTCCTAAGCTGTCCTTCCCCCAAAATCCACGTCAAGAACGAAAACGCGAGGTCATCATGGCTGTTAACTATTCCCTGCCGGAGGCGCCGTTCACGCTGCCACCGGAGCTCATCGAACTGAAGCTGCACGCCCGCAGCGTCGTCGAGAAGTACCTGATGCCGTTGGAGAGCAAGTTCCTCTCCAACAAATGGCTGGACGAACCGAACCATGGCGACTGGGGCGGCGAGGGCCAGGTCGATGGTTCACTACCCCGCGAGGATTGGGAAGCGCTCAAGCAGGTATCCATCGACTCAGGCCTGTACAGCATCTCGATGCCTGAGGAGTTCGGCGGCGGTGGATGGGGAATGCTCGGCGAGGTCGTCGTCGGTGAGGAACTCAAGCGCTCCGTCATCATGCTGCCGCAAGCCTCACCGGTGGGGATTCCCATCGCGGCGGCCGGCACGCAGGAGCAGAAGGAACGCTTCCTCAAACCGTCGATCAACGGCGATTCCTTTATCGCCTTCGCCCAGTCGGAACCGGGCGCTGGGTCGGACCCGGGTAACTCGATGAAGACGACGGCCACGCGCGACGGTGACGGTTGGCGCATCAACGGCGAGAAGATGTGGATCAGCGGCGCAGAACACGCTGACGTCCTCCTTGTCTTCGCGGTCACCGACCCTGAAAAGCGTCAGCGCGGCGGGATCACAGCGTTTATCGTCGACGCCAAGTCCGAGGGCATCACGACAGCACCAATCGAAACATGGCTGGTGCGTCAGGCACATCAGTCCAGCGTGTGGTTCGACAACGTCTACGTCCCTGGTGACCGGGTGCTCGGCGAGGTCGGTTACGGCTTTGGCGTTGGCCAGGAATTTTTGGCGCTGGGCGACCGGGTCTCTCGCGCCGTACTTGCCGCCGGGCGTCTCACCCGGGGATTGGAGATGGCCACGGAGTGGGCCAAGAGCCGGGTTACCTTCGGAGAGCCGATCGCGAACCGCCAGGCCATTCAATGGATGCTTGCTGACGTGTTCTTCGACCTGAAGTCGATTCGCGCGATCATGTACGAGGTTGCGGCCCGATACGACGCCGGGGAAACTGTCAAAGAGCTGCGTCACCTTGCCAGCGCGGCGAAGTATATGGGTGCGAACTATGGCCACCGTTCAATGGACAAGATCATGCAGATTCTCGGTGGAATGGGTGAAACCCTCGAACTTCCGGTCTCGACCTTCTACCGCGAGCTGCGCCACGGCCGCATCGGCGGTGGCACCGACGAGATGCAGCAAATGCTTGTCGCTCGTGCCCTCCTCAGTCAGGGAACCCCGGTTTGGGAGGCATGATGAGTGATGCTCTCAGCGTCAAGGGTGCCCTCGGCGCCCTCGGCGCGGTGCGGGTTGTCGAAGTCGGAACGGGGCGCTCGGCGCCGTTTGCGGCCCGGTATCTCGGTGATGCAGGTGCCGATGTCATCAAGGTGGAGTCTCCTGAGGGAGACCCGATCCGAGCGGTCGGGCCGTTTTACGAAACCGACAATGGTGAACGGCGTAGCGCACTCTTCGAGTACCTCAACTTCAACAAGCGCGGCGTTCGACTCGACCCGGAGGCCGACCGTGATCAGCTCGCGGCATTGCTCAGTTCCGCCGACATCGTTCTTGTCGGAGACGATTTGGCCCTCTGGGACCGCTGGGCTCTCGATCCGGCGAAGCTCCGAGCCGACTACCCGGACCTCGTCGTTGTCTCGGTCACCCCGTATGGAACAACCGGACCGAAGGCGGGCTGGGCGGCCACTGACCTCACCCTCCAAGCAGCCAGTGGTCTGATGAGCATTTCCGGCTCGTCAGACCGTGCCCCACTCAAACGCGGTTTGCACCAGAGCACGTACGAATCCGGGCTCACCGCCTCTTACGCGGCTCTGAGTGCCTACTACGCGGCCCGGCTGGGCGATGGCGGGGCGTTCATCGACATCTCCCAGGTCGAGGCCATCACGAGCGAGTTGCTGCTCACCGTGCCTGAGTACGTGTTCTTGGGCGCCGTGTCCACGCGGCGAAACCCGGTACTCGACCCCTTCGGTGGTGATCCCGTCCCGGTGGACAAAGGTTACGTCACCGTGCAGGTGAACACCATGCTGACCGTCGCCGACTACGGTAAACTGCTGGGTTCCCAGGAGCTTCAGGACGATATCTATGAGTCCCAGGCGGGTCGCGCGCAGCATGCGCAAGATCTGGTGGCCGCGCTTCGCGACGCCCTTGCGGGCATGGAGCCGAGGGAGTTCTTCGAGCGCACTGCAAGCGCCGGCATGCTCACCGGCTTTTCCCAGACCGCTGGCGAACTGATCAGCAGCCCGCAGATGATCGCCCGCGACGTGTTCGTGCCCATGCCGGGCACACTGGGCGGAAAGCCGTGGCAGATGCCCATGCGAGCTTCCTCGCTTACTGGCACTCCCGCGGTCTACGCCAAGGCTGCGCCTGCGCTGGGCGAGAACAATTCCGATGTCCTCATGCAGGAGGTGACCCGATGACCCCCAATCCGGACCCCGAGAACGGCCCCTTGCGCGGGCTGAAGGTGGTGGACCTGTCCACTGTCTTTGCCGCACCGTACATTGGCGGGCTCTTGGCAGACCTCGGCGCGGAGGTCATAAAGGTCGAGGCGCCGAACCGGCTCGACCAGTCTCGCCAGGGCGCGATGATCACCCCGGACAATGAGCCGGGGGATGATCCGTGGAACCGCAACGGCATCTTCCCGTTCGTCAATCGGGGCAAGAAATCGCTCGTCCTCGACCTGAAGCAGGAAGCGGGTCGGGCCATACTGCGCACGCTGATCGACGAGGCGGACATCCTCCTCGACAACTTCACACCGCGCGTCCTCCGTGGCTGGGGCATGACATATGCCGAATTGTCGGCGTCCAATCCCGGCCTGATCATGCTGTCGAATACGGGTTACGGCTCTGGCGGCCCGTGGTCGGAGTTCAAGGCGCAGGGCAGCGCGCTCGAGGCGACGATGGGCCTGCTCGATAACACAGGCTATCCGGAAGACCGGCCGCGGAAGGTGGGGCAGTCCTACCCGGACTTCCTTGCCGCGTGGAACGGACTATTCGCCATCCATGCCGCGTTGGTGAGTCGCCTGGAAACCGGCAGAGGGCAGTGGATTGACTCGGGGATGTTCCAGTTGGGTGCCGCCATCATCCCCGAGGCGATCATCGCAGCCCAGGCTGGGGAACCGCTCGATCCACCGCGTATCGGCGACGGCGAATACGACACGATGCTCTCGGATCTCTTCCCCTGCCGAGGTGAGGACAACTGGCTCGCCGTGGCCGTGACAGACGCCGACGCGCAGTCGCGAATCTGCGGGGTCATCGCCTCGGGCGCGGACCCGTCC
>JAZQRG010000056.1:0-1941 GCA_045629445.1 Mycetocola sp.
TTGGTCCACCGGGCGCGCAGGGTGTGGGCCGCCGCCTTCGGCTTGCGGTCCCTCGTGAAGATTCCCTTCTTATTGCCGTCGACACGGATGATTCCTGCCGCGGTCTGGAAGTCAGCGAAGTTCCAAACCTGTTCACCAACGAAGGACTCGATCCGGTCGAACACGCGGTGGTTCATCTCGAGGTAGGCCGCCTGGTACTCCTCGGTCCAGGGCTGATCGAATACCGAGTGAAGACCCGTGACTGTGTCCGCACCGTATTCGGTCATGATCAGGGGCTTCCCGTACATGTTCTCCCACCCGCGGAGCTCACCCTCGAGGTGTTTCTCCGCCGAGGCGAGGTCGGCGTGGTCGACGTACCAGCCGTAATAGCGGTTGAGGCAGAGGACATCGAACAGGTCCGCGATTCGATCCTGCTCGAACGTGGCGAGCATCATGTTGACGAACGTAATCGGGCGGGTGGGGTCCAGCTCACGGGTCAGGGTTGCGAGGGGTTCGAAGTATTCGCGCGCCCCGTCCGAGCCGGAGTCGGGTTCGTTCGCGATTGACCACATCACGACACTCGGGTGGTTCTTGTCGCGGGCAACCAGTTCACGCAGCGCCTGGGCGTGCGCCTCGCGGGTCTGATCGTTGACGGTGTCAGGGCCAAAGGTGGGAAGGATTGGCCCGCCGAAGAAGCCGCCGACGACCGAGTAGTTGAGTCCGACGGCCGCAGTCTCGTCGATGACAACGATGCCCTGGCGATCGGCGTACTCCAGCACCTCCTCCGCGTACGGGTAGTGGGATGTGCGGAACGAGTTCGCGCCGATCCACGTCATCAGCTCGAAGTCGTGGACCAGGTATGCGTCATCGTGGCCTTTCCCGCGAACGGCAGTGTCCTCGTGCTTGCCGAATCCGGTGAAGTAGAACGGCTCGCCATTGATCAGGAACTGGTTGCCGCGAACCTCGACCGTGCGAACGCCAATCGCGAGGGGATAGCTATCGACGACCTCACCGCCCTGCAGCACCTCGGCCGTGAAGTCGTAGAGGTAGGCCTCGCCTGGCTGCCAGAGCGTCACGTCCGGAATGCGGACCACGCCGTTGGCGCCGTCTGCCTCACCGACGACAGTGCCAGCAGCATCCGTGATTCGCACGCGTACGTCTGCGTCGGATGTCGTGACGACGTCGTAGGTGACGAGGCCGTCGGCGCCGTCGATGTCTGTGCTGACCGTGACATCGTCGACCCGCACGGCGGGAGCGCTGTACAGCCAGACCGAGCGGGCGAGTCCGGCGTAGTTGTAGAAGTCGTGGAGGTAGGTCTGGCGCTTGCGACCGTCGGCGTCGACGGTGATGTTGCCAGGCGGGATGGTGACGTTCGAGAGCATGTTGCTCACGCCGACGGTGAGACGGAACTCGCCGCCGGGGGTGACCTGGTCGGTGATGTCTGCTTCGAACGGGGTGTATCCACCGACGTGCTCGACGACGAGCTCGTCGTTGACGTAGACGCGGCCTTCATGGGTGGCCGCGTCGAAGCGGACGAAGATGCGTTCGCCACTCCAGCCCCGTGGAACGCGAACGGTGCGCTGGTACCAGACCCACCCGACGTGGTCACGGATGTTCGCGTCGACGAAGAGATCGTTGTAGCTCGCAGGAACGGGGGCCTCGCGCTGGGTGTCGAGGGGGGCTGACCACGGTGCCTCGCCCGCCGTCGTGTCCAGAGCAAACCGCCATAGGCCGTCGAGCCTGACGAGTTCACGGGTGGCGGTGGAGCGGGGCTTCAGCATGGGGGATCTCCTTGAGCGACGTTGCTGGGGCGAAAACAAGATGGGTACGTGAGTTATCAAAGCAGAGAAGACGGATGCTGGCAAGCGGTTGCCAGCGTCCGTCTTCATCGTGAAGGTGGGCGGTCAGGCGCGTGGGTCTCCAGACGCGCCAGCCAGCTCTTTCTCTTCGCGAGCCGCCTGC
>JAZQRG010000057.1:0-1570 GCA_045629445.1 Mycetocola sp.
GCCCGAGCACCAGGATTACCTGCTGCGCATCCCGAACGGCTACACCTGCCACTTCGTGCGCCCCGGTTGGGTGCTGCCCAAGCGCGAGGATGCCATCGGCTGAGCAGCCCGCGTGCTGCTCGTCGCGAGAGTCCTCAACGGCGTTCGCGGTCTCGCGCTAGTCGCTATACACCAGACGCTAAGCTTTCTCTCAGGTAACCGATTCCCTGGGGGAAAAACAAGCGATGGATTTTGAAGACCGCCTCGATGCGCTCGCGACCAAGGTTCGCAATCAGTCTGCGGCGATAGGCACCGAGGAGGCAACGAAGAATGCCTTCATCATGCCGTTCATCTCGACCATCCTGGGTTACGACGTCTTCGATCCGCTGGAAGTAGTCCCTGAGTTCACCGCCGACGTCGGCATCAAGAAGGGCGAGAAGGTCGACTACGCCATCATGCGGGATGGCGAGGTTCAGATCCTGATCGAATGCAAGGCGTCCACTGGCGCGCCCAAGATTGAGCACGCTTCCCAGCTGTTCCGGTACTTCGCGACCACGAACGCTCGCATAGCTGCCTTGACGAACGGCGTGATCTGGCAGTTCTACACCGATCTCGACGCCCCTAACCGCATGGACGCGAAGCCGTTCCTCGTGCTCGACCTCCTGGATATCGACGAGACGTTGATTCCCGAGGTTCAGAAGATGAGCAAGGACAGTTTCGATCTTGACTCGATCATCAGTGCGGCCGAGGAACTCAAGTACGTCGGCGTGATTAAGCGGGAGATCGCAGCCCAGTTCCGCGAGCCGAGCGACGAGTGGATCAAGTTCTTCACGTCGCGCGTGTACGACGGCGCATTCACCAAGAGCGTCCGCGAGCAGTTCACCTCGCTCGTCACCAAAGCGTCGCGCCAGTTCTTGACGGACAGCGTCAACGACCGGCTTAAGACCGCGCTAGGAGCAGGCGCTGCCGTGGCGGCACACGAAGCGCCTGAGCTCACGTCGGAGTCCGTGGCTGAGGAGGACCTCAACCGCGACACCGAGATCGAGACAACCCTCGAAGAGCTCGAGGGCTACCAGATCGTGAAAGCGATCGCCTGCGGCGAGATCAAGCCGCAGCGTGTGACCCACCGCGACGCAAAGAGCTACTTCGCTGTCATGCTTGACGACAACAACCGCAAGCCGATCGCGAGGCTCCACTTCAACTCCCGTCAGAAGTACCTGGGTCTGCTGGACGCGGAAAAGGGTGAGACACGCCACCCTCTCGCATCGCTGGACGAGATCTATCAGCACGCGGACGCAATCCGCGAGGCGGTCGTCCGCTACCGCTGACGCACTCGCCACCGCCTCCACGCTGGCAGGGTCGGCTGCCGGCCGCGAGCGGTTGGAGCCTACCGGCGTGCGCGTCGCGGGCGCCGGCGCACGTTGCCGAAGTGGGTCGCCAGCACGAGCGCCATCCCGACGGCGGCGAGCGCCGCGACGACACGCTCGCCGGCCGTGCCCTCGGTGCGGTCCAGCAGCAGTCGCCCGGCGACGAGATTCGCACCGCTCCAGGCGACGTTCACCGCCGGTGAGGACAGGCCCACCCCCGGCGG
>JAZQRG010000058.1:0-2299 GCA_045629445.1 Mycetocola sp.
GCGCGGCGGCGATCTTGACGCCCATGTGCCCGAGGCCACCCATGCCGACGATCGCGACCTTCTTGCCGGGCCCCGCGCCCCAGTGCTTGAGCGGCGAGTAGGTGGTGATGCCGGCGCACAGCAGCGGTGCAGCAACGTCGAGGTCGATGCCCTCGGGGATGCTCAGCACGTAGTTCTCGTCGGCGACGATCGAGGTGGAGTATCCGCCGTAGGTGGGCTCGCCCGTGTACTCGCGGCCGTTGTAGGTGCCGACGTTGCCCTTGAGGCAGAACTGCTCTTCGCCAGCGAGGCAGTTCTCACACTCGCGGCAGGAGTCGACGAAGCAGCCGATGCCGACGCGGTCGCCGACGCGGTGCTTCGTGACGTCCGACCCGACGGCGGTGACGATGCCAGCGATCTCGTGGCCTGGCACCATCGGGAAGATGCCTGCACCCCACTCTTCACGCGCCTGGTGAATGTCGGAGTGGCAGATCCCGGCAAACGCGATGTCGATCTCGACATCGTGAGGGCCGACATCCCGGCGTTCGATCGTGGAGCGTTCGAAGGACGCCCCAGCGGATGCTGCGACGAGAGCGGGCACAGTGGTGGGCATGAAGACCTCCGGGAGTGTGGCGAATGGCCGCGTCTGCGCAGCCGAGAATTAACGCTACAGGCCGATCCGATTTGCTCCTGAGCCTTGACGTGGCCTCAGTCGGTACCCTGCTCCCCGGAGTCGACGGCAATCCCCGTGCGGTCACCGATGTCGGCCTCAATCACCCCGGCACCTCGGGAGGTCGCCATCCGCGATGCGCCCCGAACGCGGGGTACGTTCACGGCCCGAACGGATGCCGTCGCCCGGTAATCTAGGGGATGTTGAGTCATGCGCAGGGTGGGCGAGATCGGTACTCACGATCGCTATTTCGTTCGTCCCTGCCCGACCGCTGTAGGTGCTGTTGCGGCCATCGCTGGGCCTGTCCCGGAAGGCCGCTCCGTGTCCCCTCGCCCAGCACCGCACCGCACGATGCTGACCGCGGCATCCCGCACCAGTAACCGATCAGCGACCGGCTCCGCCCACGCCGCTCCGGTGTACCGCCGGGCTGCAGCGCGTCCCGCCTAGGGCACCCAAAACCCCGGCACGACTCTGCGCGTCCCCCTACGTTTCAGTGCCCGTGCCGGTCGGCCCACGCTCCATCCGCAAGGGTGCGCGTGGTGCACGACGAGAGGGTTGTCGTCCTTAACGGACGGCAACCCTTTTGTTGTTTCACGGCGGCCAGGCACCCACCATGCATGTCGGCCGCGCCACGATCCTCGACACGGATGCCATGGAGTAGATCCCGAGGTACTACGCGTCGCCCTTGGGGGCGAGGTGGGATGAGGCCCACTGCCCCAGTTGATCAAGCAGCGGCAAGAGTTCGACCCCGCTGGCTGTGAGCCTGTAGGCGACTGACACCGGCGGGCCTGGCTCAACGGTGCGCGTCACAAGCGAGGCCTCGACGAGCTCGGAGAGCCGGTCGGAGAGAACGGCGTCGCTGATTCCCGTCACACTTCGGCGCAGGTTCACAAAGGACAACTGGCCTTCACCGATTGTTGCGATGATCAGGCCATTCCACCGCTTGCCCAGAACCGTGAATGCAAGGCTGATCGCCACGTCGCACTCGTGGTGCTGGATCGGCTGGGTTGTCATACCCAGATTCTACAATGCTAATCTAGAACTAGTCGCTCTGGAAAACAGAGCTGCTCTGATTTGAATGGAGATTCTGTGACCCTGTTTCGACTTGATGCAAGCATCCTTCCCGCCACCTCTGCCAGTCGTGCCCTCGGCGACCTCGTCGAGAAAGAGTGGACCCTGGCCCACCCCGACTCGATCGTGACCCGCCGGGACCTTGCAGCAGACCCGATTCCGACGGCAGCATGGCAGAACGCGGTTACAGCCGGATTCACGCCGGAGCCTGACCGCACCGACGCGCAACGCGAGGCTGTTGCGCTGGCATCCGCACTGAGCGACGAGGTCCTTAACGCCGACGCTCTGGTGTTCGCGGTTCCGCTCTACAACTTCGGAGTGTCCCAGCACTTCAAGACCTGGTTTGACCTCGTGCTGACCGACCCGCGCCTCGGGCCTGGAAGCACCGCACTGGTCGGCAAGCCGGCGACCCTGGTCACCGTCCTCGGCGGAAACTACAACGAGGGAACCCCGAAGGAAGGCTGGGACCACTCAACACCGTGGCTTCGCCGCGTTCTCGAAGAGGTGTGGAGCCTCGACCTTCGCGTGGTCCAGCCCCAGTTCACCCTCGTTGGCGTGAACCCTGCCCTCGACCCTTTC
>JAZQRG010000059.1:0-5131 GCA_045629445.1 Mycetocola sp.
GAGAGACGGATGCCGAATGCCTCGAGTCCACGAAGTGCCGCCCGCCGCACCTCGGGAGAGTTCTCGCCAACACCGGCGGTGAATGAAATGACGTCGACCCGGCCGAGCTGGGCCATGTAGTTGCCGATGTACCCCTTGAGCCGGTGAACGTAGACGTCGAACGCAACGATCGCGCGTTCGTCTCCCTCGTCTGACCGCTCGAGCAGGTCCCGCATATCACCGACGCCGGCCAAGCCGAGCAGTCCGCTCTTGCGGTTGAGCAGGATGTCGATGTCGTCGAAGCTCATCCCGGTGCGGCGATGCAGGTGAATCAGCACGGCCGGGTCGATGTCACCCGACCGCGTTCCCATCACGAGTCCCTCCAACGGCGTGAGGCCCATCGACGTGTCGACGGACCGACCTGCCGAGATCGCCGAGGCCGACGCGCCGTTGCCGAGGTGCAGCACGATCTGGTTGAGGTCACCGAGCGGCCGGTAGAGGAACTTCGCGGCCTCCTCTGAGACAAACTTGTGGCTCGTTCCGTGAAAGCCGTACTTCCGCAACCGGTGCTTGGCGGCGAGCTGGGTGTCGATCGCGTAGCTGTATGCGGCTGGCGCGAGGGTCTGGTGGAACGCCGTGTCGAAGACGACGACGTGCGGCACGTCAGGGAACGCCTTCTGCGCCGCTTCGATCCCCTGCAGGTTCGCGGGGTTGTGCAGCGGCGCCAGCTCAGAAAGCTCTTCGATGTTGATCTTGACGAGGTTGTTGACGACGGTCGCCTCGAAGAAACGCTTGCCTCCGTGCACAACGCGGTGGCCGACGGCGCCGAGCGGATGCCGCGTGAGCGACGGTCCGTGCGTCTCGAACGCCTCGAGCATGACCCGGAACCCCGCGGTGTGGTTCGGGATCGGCAGGAGGCGCTCGGTCGTCTGCGGTGCGTCCGACCGCTCAACCGACGGGACCGCATCCCACGGAATCGTGTGCACCGATCGGCCGGTCGACTCGCCGATTCGCTCGATGAGTCCGGTTGCGAGCATCTGCTCGGTGTCCATGTCGATCAGCTGATACTTGAACGACGACGAACCCGAGTTGATGACGAGGACGGCGGTCATGCCGAATCGCCCTGGGCCTGGATCGCCGTGATCGCGACTGTGTTGACGATGTCCTGAACGAGGGCACCGCGCGAGAGGTCATTGATCGGCTTGTTGAGGCCCTGGAGAACCGGACCGATCGCAACCGCGCCTGCCGAGCGCTGCACAGCCTTGTAGGTGTTGTTGCCGGTGTTCAGGTCGGGGAAGATGAAGACGGTTGCCCGGCCAGCCACCTCGGAACCGGGCATCTTGGATGCCCCGACCGCGGCATCCGCTGCGGCGTCGTACTGGATCGGTCCCTCGACGAGGAGGTCGGGTCGGCGGGTGCGCACGAGCGCGGTCGCCTCGCGTACTTTTTCAACGTCGGCGCCCTTCCCTGATTCGCCCGTTGAATAGGACAGCATCGCCACGCGCGGCTCAATACCGAACTGAAGGGCCGTCTCGGTGGACGAGATGGCGATGTCGGCGAGCTGCGAGGCATCCGGGTCGGGAATCACAGCGCAGTCGCCGTAGACAAGCACTCGGTCCTGAAGCGCCATCAGGAAGACCGACGAAACGACGTTGACGTCCGGCTTCGTCTTGATGATCTCGAAGCCGGGCCGGATGGTGTGCGCTGTCGTGTGCATCGCACCGGAGACCATGCCGTCGGCGAGCCCCAGGTGCACCATCATCGTGCCGAAGTACGAGACGTCGGTGACCTGGTCGCGGGCCTGGTCGAGTGTGACGCCCTTGTGTGAGCGCAGCCGTGCGTATTCCTCGGCGAACTTGAACCCAAGGACAGGGTCGTGCGGTGAGAGCACCTCGGCGCGCGAAATGTCGAGGCCGAGCTCGATCGCGCGAGACCGCACCTCGAACGACTCACCCAGAATGGTGAGCTGGGCAACGTCGCGGGCGAGCAGGGTGTGCGCGGCCCGCAGAATCCGGTCGTCGCTTCCCTCGGGCAGCACGATGTGCTTCCGGTTCGCGCGGGCACGCTCGAGCAACCCGAACTCGAACATGAGCGGTGTGACGACCTCGGTGCGACTGACCTCGAGCAGACGAAGCAGAGCGGATGCGCCGACGTGCTTTTCGAAAAGCGCAAGCGCGGCATCGTACTTGCGCTGCGAATCCGCGGCGAGGCGCCCGCGGGTGCGGGTGATGGCAACGATGGTGTCGTAGGTGCCGAGTCCGGTGCGGATGACCGGCAGGGTCTGCGGCAGACCGTCGAGCAGCCGCTCAACGGGTTCGGGCAGGTCGAACCCGCCGTTGAGGACAACGCCCGCGATCGAGGGGAATGTGCCTGAACTCTGCGCCATCATCGCGGCGAGGAGGACTTCGGTGCGGTCTCCGGCGACGACGAGCACCGCGCCCTCGATCAGCCGCGGAAGCACGTTGACCATGCTCATGCCAGCGACGACGACGCCGAGGGCCTCGCGACTGAGCAGCGCCGGGTCGCCCTTGATCAGCACACCGTCCGTGGCCGTCAGGATCGATTCCATGCTCGGGGCGATGAGGTACGGGTCTTCCGGGATCGCCCACACCGGGACGCCGGGCTTCGTTCGCTCGATCGCCGCGGTGATCTCATCGAGACGTTCGTCGTCCGCCCGGTTCGCGATGATCGCGAGGAGCGTTGCGTGCGCGTGGTGGAGTTCAGAGAGAGCGAGTTCGGCGATGTCGTTCATTTGCTCTGGTGTGCGCGGATCCGCCTGGCCGAGGCGCTCCCCCGAGCCCTGGCTGCTGCGACCACCGAGGACGAGCAGAACGGGTGCACCGAGGTTGGCGGCGATACGCGCGTTGTAACCGAGTTCGGTTGGGCTTCCGACATCGGTGAAGTCGGAGCCGAGGATGACGACAGAATCGCACTGCGCCTCGACGGCCTTGTACCGCTGCACGATCGTTGCGAGCGCCGCGTCGGCGTCTGCGTGCACTTCGTCGTAGGTGACGCCGATGCACTCGTCATAGTCGAGGTCGACACTGTCGTGGCTGCGCAGCAGTTCGACGACGTAGTCGCGCTCGATGGTTGACCGCGCGATCGGGCGGAAGACGCCGACGCGCTCCACCTCGTGGGAGAGGGTGTCGAGCGTGCCGAGCGCGATCGTCGACTTGCCGGTCTGTCCCTCAGCGGACGTTATGTAGATGCTTTTGGCCACGGTCCCACCCTACGACCCGTCGGCAGTCCGAGCTTGCTCGACGCCACAACTCAAACGTTGTCGGCTCCGGTCTCATCGACGTGCTCCTGCGCATCCTCCTGCGAGACACCAACGGCACTGTTTCCGCCCCAGGTCCACTTCGCAACCTCGGGGATATCTTCGCCGTGGTCCCTCGTGTACTGGCGTGCAGCACGCCTCGCGTCAACCATCTGCTGCCGCAGGACGGCCGAACGGGTTCCGATGCCCGGCACCCGATCAATCACGTCGATCACGAGCCGGTACCGATCGAGGTCGTTGAGCATGACCATGTCGAACGGCGTCGTCGTCGTTCCCTCTTCCTTATAACCGCGCACGTGAATGTTCTCGTGGCCGGTGCGCCGATAGGTCAGCCGGTGGATGAGCCACGGGTAGCCGTGGTACGCAAACACGACGGGGCGGTCAACAGTAAAGAGCGAGTCGAATTCCCTGTCGCCCAGCCCGTGCGGGTGCTCCGCCTCATCCTGCAACCGCATCAGATCGACCACGTTGATCACGCGGACGCGCAGGTCAGGCAGGTGTTCCCGGAGAAGGGATGCTGCCGCGAGCGTTTCGAGGGTCGGCACGTCGCCAGCACACGCGAGGACAACGTCCGGCTCGGTACCCGGTTCCTCGGTGCCGGCCCAGTCCCAGATCCCGATGCCACGGGTGCAGTGCGCGATCGCCTGGTCCATCGTGAGCCAGTTCGCCTGGGGCTGCTTGCCAGCAACGACGACGTTAACGTAGTCGACCGACTTAAGAACGTGATCGTACGTCGACAGCAGCGTGTTGGCATCCGGTGGCAGGTACACCCGAACCACGTCGGCTTTCTTGTTGACGACGTGGTCGATGAAGCCGGGGTCCTGGTGACTGAACCCGTTGTGATCCTGCCGCCAGACGTGGCTGGAGAGCAGATAGTTGAGGCTCGAGATCGAGCGGCGCCACGGGATCTCGGCCGTCGTCTTCAGCCACTTCGCGTGCTGGTTGAACATCGAGTCGATGATGTGGATGAACGCCTCGTAGCAGTTGAACAGACCGTGCCTGCCGGTCAGCAGGTAGCCCTCGAGCCAGCCCTGGCACTGGTGCTCGCTGAGCATCTCGACCACGCGTCCGGCACGGGCGAGGTTAATGTCGACGGGGAGAATTTCGGCATCCCACTGTTTGCTGGTGTGGTCGTAGACCGCTGGCGCGAGGCGATTGGATGCCGTCTCGTCCGGTCCGAAGATGCGGAAGTTGTCGGGGTTGTCACGAATGACATCGGCGAGCCAGGTGCCGAGCACCCGTGTTGCCTCAGCGGTCGTCGCACCGGGTTCGGGCACGTCGACGGCGTAATCCCGGAAGTCAGGAAGCTCGAGCTCACGGCGAAGCACGCCTCCGTTGGCGTGCGGCGTCGCGCTCATCCGGAGATCACCGGTCGGAGCGAGGGACGTGACCTCGTCGCGCGGGCGGCCGGCTTCATCGAAGAGCTCTTCCGGCCGGTACTTCTTCAGCCAGTTCTCGAGGATCTTGGTGTGTTCCTCGGTGTCACGGGCGTTCGCGAGCGGCACCTGGTGCGCTCGCCAGGTGTTCTCCACCGGAAGCCCATCGATCTCAGCGGGGCACGTCCAGCCCTTCGGTGTGCGCAGGATGATCATCGGCCAGCGCGGCCGAGTGACGTCCTCCCCCGCATCGCGCTGCTGAGTGGCGGTGCGTTTGATGTCGTCGATCTCAGTGAGGACGGTGTCGAGCGTCTCAGCCATCCGAGCGTGCACGAGCATCGGATCTTCGCCGTCGAAGCCTCCGGAGACGATGTACGGGTGGTGTCCGTAGCCCCGCATCAGGTTGAGCAGTTCCTCTTCGGGGATCCGGGCGAGCACGGTCGGGTTGGCGATCTTGTAGCCGTTGAGGTGAAGGATCGGCAGCACGACTCCGTCTTCG
>JAZQRG010000060.1:0-9218 GCA_045629445.1 Mycetocola sp.
CACCGTCGGCCGCGTCCCGAACCTCGAGTTCGAATCCACTGAAGAGATCGCGGAGATACTCGACCGCTTCGGCCGACGAACGGTTGGGCGCGAAGCGGTAATTGATCTGCACCCGGCACTCGTCGGGGATCACGTTTCCGGCGATGCCTCCGGAGATCCCAACGGCGTTGAGCCCCTCGCGATAGACCAGGCCGTCGACCTCGACGGATGACGGGAGATACGCGGCGAGGATATTAAGGACAGGGGCGACGTTGTGGATGGCGTTCTTGCCCACCCAGCTGCGCGCCGAGTGAGCGCGAATACCCCGAGTGATCACGTCGATCCGGACGGTGCCGTTACAGCCGCCCTCGATGTCACTCCGGGTCGGCTCTCCCAGAATCGCGAAGTCGCCCACAAAGAGGTCGGGCCGCTCTCTGGCGAGGATGCCGAGGCCGTTCCTTTCGCTTTCGACCTCTTCCCCGTCGTACCACATCCACGTCACGTCGATAGCGGGGTCGATGAGTTCGGCGGCGAGCTTCAGCTGGACGGCGACGCCGCTCTTCATGTCGGCGGTCCCACGACCCCACAGGTACTCCCTGCCGTCGATCGTCTCAAACCGGGTGGGGAGGTTCGCGTTGACCGGCACCGTGTCGATGTGACCGGCGATGATCGCGCGCTTCGCCTTGCCTGCTGACGTCCGCGCGACAACGGTGTTGCCAACCCGAATCACCTCGAGGTGCCCTGCCTGGGCGAGAGCGTTCTCGATGGCATCCGCAAGTGGTGCTTCATTGCCCGAGACCGACTCGATATCGCAGATCGCTTGCGTGAGATCGATGCTCGACACGGTGAGGTCGAGGACGGGCGTTGGCACTGGCGAATCCGACATGCGATCAGTCTAGGGTCGGACCACGCGAGGGCGTCACGAAGCCCGGCCGTTCGCTAGCCTTGAGAGCATGACCGACTCCGCACTCACAGCAACGCACGCATGGGGCTACGGCCTCGCCACAGTCGCCGCCGACGGCACAGTGCTTGACACCTGGTACCCGGAGCCGGCGCTCGGAACGATCCCCGCCGGCCGCGAGCGCTGGATCGTCCCGGCTTCGATCGAGTCACTCGCAGGGGCCGATGACCGTCGCCGTGTGCGAATCGATATCGTCACAGTGGAAATCGAGCTGCAGGCGCCACCGCGAGACACATCGGACGCGTACCTCCGCCTGCACCTGCTCTCGCACCTTCTCGTCACTCCGAACTCGATAAACCTCGATGGAATCTTCTCTCACTTGCCGATCGTGGTCTGGACCAACGCCGGCGCCGTGCACCCCGACGACTTCGATGCCCTGCGTCCCGCGCTCTCCCGTGCGGGGATCTCGGCGTATGGCATCGACAAGTTCCCCCGGATGCTCGATTACGTCACTCCGCCCAAAGTGCGGATCGCTGACGCCTCCCGGGTGCGCCTTGGCGCCCACCTGGCGCCGGGCACAACGGTGATGCACGAGGGATTCGTCAACTTCAACGCGGGTACGCTCGGGGCGTCGATGGTTGAGGGACGAATTTCACAGGGCGTCGTCGTCGGGAACGGATCGGACGTCGGCGGTGGCGCATCGATCATGGGGACGCTCTCGGGCGGAGGTACCCAGCGGGTTTCGATCGGTGAACGTGCCCTCCTCGGAGCGAACTCGGGTATCGGCATCTCGATCGGTGACGACTCGGTGGTCGAAGCGGGACTGTACGTCACCGCCGGAACCAAGGTCGTCGTCAGGGCCGCCGGCGCAGACGACGCACCGGTCACGGTGAAGGCGGTTGAGCTCTCCGGCATGCCAAACTTGCTCTTCAGACGCAACTCCCTCACCGGTGCCGTCGAGGTGTTGAACCGCACAGGCGCGGGAATCACACTCAACGAAGCGTTACACGCCTGACCCCAGGCACGCTGATACGGACGTTTCACGAAGGAGTGACGTGGTTCCCCGAACGCCAAAAGGCCGTCGATCGCGATGGTTTACCGTTCTACTGAGTGTCGTCGGCGTTTTCGTCGTCCTGGTGCTTGTCGCCGGTGGACTCGCCGTTCTCACAGTGCAGCGCTCGTTCCCGCAGCTGGATGGCGAACTGGCCGTTGCGGGACTCAGCGACAACGTGACCGTCTACCGCGACGATGCCGGCATTCCGGTGATCGAAGCGATCAGCGCAACTGACCTGTTCGCGGCCCAGGGCTTCGTGCACGCGCAGGACAGGTTCTGGGAGATGGACTTCCGCAGGCACGTCACGAGCGGACGCCTCGCTGAACTGTTCGGAGAGGCACAGGTCGGAACGGACACCTTCGTCCGGACGCTCGGCTGGCGGCATGTCGCCGAGCAGGAGGTCGCCGAGCTCGACCCGCTCACCCTCAGCTGGTACCAGGCGTACGCCGACGGCGTGAACGCCTACCTCGACCAGCGTTCGGGAGCCTCCCTGTCACTCGAGTACGCCGTCCTCGGCCTCCAGAACCCGGGGTACGAGCCGGAAGAGTGGACCCCGGCCGACTCCGTCGCGTGGCTCAAGGCAATGGCGTGGGATCTCCGCTCCAATCTGGAGGACGAAATCGATCGGGCAATCCTCGCGACGAGCGTCTCCCCCGAACAGGCCGCCGACCTCTACCCGGCGTACCCATACGAGCAGAACCCGACGGTGCTTGCGGAGACCGCGCAACCATTCGGCTCAGCCGCACCGGTGGAGGCGGCGGAACACCAGGCATCCGTCGACTCTCTCCTCGAACTCAAGGACGTCGTCTCGGCCATGCCGACCCTGCTCGGTCGGGCCGGAAGCGACATCGGCTCGAACTCGTGGGTCATCGGGGGAACACTGACCGAGTCCGGGAAACCGCTGCTCGCCAACGACCCGCACCTCGGACCATCGCTGCCGTCGGTCTGGTACCAGATGGGACTGCGGTGCCGGGCGGTGTCGGCTGAGTGCCCATTCGACGTCGCTGGCTTCAGCTTCTCCGGGATGCCGGGAATCATCATCGGCCACAACGCCAGGGTCGCGTGGGGCTTCACCAACCTCGGCCCTGACGTCGCCGACCTCTACATCGAGAAGGTCGCTGAAGACAATTATGAGCTCGACGGCACGCTCTATCCCCTCACCGTCCGGGACGAGGTGGTCAAGGTCGCCGGGGGTGACGACGTTCCGATCTCGATCCGGGCAACGGCCAGAGGACCGCTGGTCACGGGCGTGAGCGGGGACTTCAGCTCGATCGCTGCCGACTATCCCGCATCGGCGGGTCTGCCGGAGGGGTCGTATGAACTGTCGCTGCAGTGGACGGCCCTGACTCCGGGACGAACGCCGGGTGCAATTTTCGCCGTCAATACGGCGACCGACTGGACGAGTTTCCGCGAGGGCGCACAACTGTTCGAGGTCCCGTCGCAGAACCTCGTCTATGCCGACATCGACGGAAACATTGGCTACCAGGCACCCGGCCCCGTCCCGATCCGCACGTCAGGCGACGGCACCGTTCCCCAGCCGGGCTGGACCAGCGCATCAGGCTGGCAGGGTTACATCCCGTTCGAGGCGCTGCCAACCCAATACAATCCACCATCGGGCTACATCGTCACCGCGAACAATGCCGTGGTCAACGGGGCCTACCCATACCTCATCACGAGGGACTGGGACGCCGGGTACCGGGCTGAGCGCATCACCGAGCGCATCACCGCGCAGATCGGCGAGGGAACACCGTTCACCGCCGAGTCGATGAACGACATCCAGGCCGATAATCACAACGCGATGGCCGAAGCCATCGCGCCGTACATCGCCGATCTCACCCCGGCGGGAAATGCGAACAAAGGAAAGAAGCTCCTCGCCGACTGGGACTTCTCCGACGACGCAGACAGCGCGAAGAGCGCCTATTTCAATGTCTTCTGGAGCACACTCCTCGACGACACGTTCGCACCGAAACTGCCCGAATCGATGCCGCCGGCGGGGGGATCCCAGTGGTTCCAGATCGTCAGCGGTCTTCTCGATGACCCGAAGTCGGCCTGGTGGGCAGACGAGGACGAGAACGTCGTCGATCGTGACGACGCTCTCACCCACGCTCTGAGCGCGGCCTGGGAGGAGGCCGCCGAGCTCATGGGCGACAACCCCGAGAACTGGACCTGGGGCGAACTGCACACCCTCACTCTCCGAAACGGAAGCTTCGGAGAGTCGGGCATCGCACCGATCGAGTGGCTCTTCAACCGGGGGCCATACGAACTCGCCGGTGGTTCCTCCGTCGTCAACGCCGTTGGCTGGTACGCGCCAGACGGCTACACGGTCGACTGGGTGCCGTCCATGCGGCAGGTGGTCGATCTCGCCGACCCCGACGCCTCTACCTGGATCAATCTGGGCGGGTCATCCGGTCACGCGTTTGCACCGACGTACGTCGACCAGACCGAGCTGTGGCAGAAGAACGAGACGAGGGTGTGGGCATACACCCCGGATGCCGTCAGGCGGGCTGCAACGGACGTCCTCACTCTCACACCGTGACAGCGGGCGACTGACTGACCACACAAGGAAGGCCCTCCCGTGAACCGGGAGGGCCTTTCTGCGAACTAGCGCTGAGGCAGATCGCGCGCGGCTGAGCCGGTGTACAGCTGCTGCGGGCGGCCGATCTTTGTCTGCGGGTCTTCATTCATCTCGCGCCAGTGGGCAACCCAGCCCGGGAGGCGTCCGATGGCGAACAGCACGGTGAACATCCGTGTCGGGAAGCCCATCGCCTTGTAGATGACGCCGGTGTAGAAGTCGACGTTCGGGTACAGGCGGCGTTCCTTGAAGTAATCGTCCTCGAGCGCGATCTGCTCGAGCTCCTTCGCGAGGTCGAGCAGCGGGTCGCTGACGCCGAGCTGGGCGAGGACCTCGTCTGCGCTTTCCTTGACGATCTTGGCGCGCGGGTCGTAGTTCTTGTAAACCCGGTGCCCGAAGCCCATGAGCTTGACACCCTCTTCTTTGTTCTTGACGCGCTCGACGAACTTCGCAACGCCCTCGCCCGAGTCGCGAATACGGCCGAGCATCTCGAGGACCGCTTCGTTCGCGCCGCCGTGCAGCGGTCCGGAGAGTGCATTGATGCCGGCGGAAACCGAGGCGTAGAGGTTCGCGCCGGTCGACCCGACGAGGCGGACGGTCGACGTCGACGCGTTCTGCTCGTGGTCGGCGTGGAGGATGAGCAGGCGATCGAGCGCTTTGGAGAGCACCGGATCGATCTCGTACGGCTCGGCCATGTTGCCGAAGTTGAGCCGCAGGAAGTTGTCGACAAAGCTGAGGCTGTTGTCCGGGTAGAGGAACGCCTGGCCGGTCGCCTTCTTGTGCGCATAGCCGGCGATGACGGGCAGTTTCGCGAGAAGGCGGATCGTGGTGAGCTCGACCTGCTCGGGATCACTGGGGTCAGCTGCTGACTCGTAGTAGGTCGAGAGCGCGGAGAGCGCGCTGGAAATCACGGCCATGGGGTGCGCCGTGTGAGGCAGGGCCGAGAAGAAGTGCTTGAGGTCCTCGTGCAGGAGCGTGTGCCGGCGGATCTTCTCGTCGAATTCGCCGAGCTGGTCAGCCGTCGGCATCTCGCCGTAGATGAGAAGCCACGCGACCTCGAGGTATGTCGATGACGCAGCGAGCTGCTCGATCGGGTACCCGCGGTAGCGCAGGATCCCCTGATCGCCGTCGATGTACGTGATCGACGACTTGGTCGCTGCCGTGTTCACGAACCCGTAGTCGAGGGCGGTGAGGCCCGACTGGCGTGTCAGTGTTGAGACGTCAAGACTTGACGCGCCCTGGCTCGACGTGAGGATCGGAAACTCTGCGGTTCCGCCCGGGTAGGTCAGGGTAGCTCGTTCTGTCACTTCTGATGACTCCTGCTCGACGTCGCCCACGGCGCCTCCTTGTACTGGTTGTTCCAGGTGATTTGTGCGGCGGTCCGGCCCCGCGAATGAGTGGCCGCGGCAATGGATCCGGATACAGCCTAATCGGCTCAGCGGCCAACCACCGCATCGTCCAACGACCGGCGAAATGCGTTAGAGCTATCCTCCAACGCCGTCGCGCGTGAGGCGGTCAGCCGCGGCCGAGATCCTCTCGTCGGTTGCGGTGAGAGACAGCCGGATGTGTTCAGGATAGAAGTCGCCGTAGAAGGTACCAGGGCCAGCGAGAATTCCGAGGTCAGCGAGGCGCCCGATCGAGTCCCACGCACCCCTTCCCTCGGTCACCCACAGGTACAGCCCGGCTTCTGAGGCATCGAGAGTGAACCCGGCCGCCTCGAGTGCAGGGAGGAGGATTGCGCGGCGAGCGGCATAGCGGGCCTTCTGAGCCTGGACGTGTTCGTCATCGCCGAGGGCAGCAACCATGGCTTCCTGCAACGGCGCGGGAAGCATGAGTCCCGCGTGCTTCCGAACCGTCGTCAGCTGCTTGATCGTTGCCGTGCATCCGGCGACGAATGCAGCACGGTAGCCGGCCATGTTGGATTGCTTGCTGAGCGAGTAAATGGCGAGGATGCCGTCGAGATTCCCGCCGGTGACCCGTGGATCGAGAATCGATGGGATGGGCGTGGTCTCCCACTCCCCCGACCAGCCGAGTTCCGCATAACACTCATCGTTGACGATGAGCGCACCGAGCTCACGCGCCCTCGCAACGGCGGCCAGGAGGAAGCTCACATCGAGCACCCGGCCATCGGGGTTTCCCGGTGAGTTCAGCCAGATCAGTTTTGTCTCGGCGGGCCATTCGGACGGATCGTCGGATGCCATGGCGCGCGCACCGCACATCGCTGCACCGATCGCGTACGTCGGGTACGCGGCGCGGGGGTGAACGATGACGTCGCCATCGCCGATTCCGAGCATGAACGCCAGTAGCGCGACGAGCTCTTTGGAACCGATGGTTGGCAAAACGTTGTCGGAGGTGAGGGACGGCACCGACCTCCGACGTGCAAACCAGTTCGCGATGGCCTCCGTCAGCGCTGGCGTCCCCGCGGTTGTCGGGTACGCGTGTGCATCTGTTGCGCGCGCGAGGGCTGCCCGGATGACGTCGGGAGTCGGGTCGACCGGAGAACCGATGGAAAGATCGACGATTCCGTCAGGATGAGCTTTGGCGCGGTTCGAAAACGGCACCATGGCATCCCACGGGTAATCGGGAAGCGGTGACAGCGCCACGCGTCAGACGCCGGCCTGCGGAGGCAGGGCGGCAATCACGGGATGGTCGTACTTGATGACGCCCACCTTGGCCGCACCTCCGGGAGAACCTACCTCGTTGAAGAACTCGACGTTGGCCTTGTAGTAGTCGGCCCATTCCTCGGGCAGGTCATCCTCGTAGTAGATGGCCTCGACGGGGCAGACCGGCTCACACGCACCGCAGTCCACGCATTCGTCCGGGTGGATATAGAGCGAGCGTTCACCCTCGTAGATGCAATCGACGGGGCACTCATCGATGCACGCTCGGTCTTTGACATCCACGCACGGGAGGGCGATGACATAGGTCACAGTTGGTCAGTTCCCTTCGAAAGACGACGCGTTCAAGTCTACGCCTCGCCCACGGCGGGGTTGGCGCGTTCGGGTAGCCGAGGCCAGGCAACCACGATTGTCCCGATGAGGACAGGACCGATCGTCCAGACCAGACCGGCTGTCCCCTGCGGGATCAGCACCGAACCGCCGGGGCTCGGCATCGACAGCAGCGCGACAACGGCGATGACGCCGGCAGCGGCAAGCAGGACGATCAACCGGTCAGTGAACAGGAGGCGGAACCCGAGAAGCAGGGCAAGGACCCCCGCGAGGGAGAGAACGAGACCGAGCGGAAGCGGAAGTGGACCGAGCGTGAGAGTCGCCTGGTGCTGCACGGTACCGACGGCGCCAAAGACGGCACCGACGATGAGAGCGAGGACGCAGCTGACGACACGGTTACCGCGCGGGGATGTGGTTGCAGGGTCGGGATCGGTGGGAAGTGCGGCCAGTCGCTCCGCAGCGTCCATGTTCTGACCCGTCGGTTCAGTGCCACCGGCCCGTTGACCCTCATATCCGCTCACCGGCCAAGTCTATCCAGCGACGGCCCTGGCTTCCTGTACGGGCGCCGTCAGCCCGCCATCGCAGGAACAAGCGGCCTGCCAGCCGGGCGGGTCAACCGAGCCCGGTTGTCGCGCGGAGAACTGCAGCGACGACGGCTGCGGCGATCACGACGAGGAGGAACGGCACTCGGAATGCGTACAGCACCGCGGCGACACCGAGTGCGGGAACCCGCGCATCGAGAACGACTCCGACACCGTCTCCGAACGTCTGAACGACGATGAGGGCCGCGAGCAGCGCAACGGTGAGGAGTTCGGCGATCCTCGAAGGAACGGGCTTCTCCAGCCAGTGTGAGGGCACCGCGTACCCCGCCAGCTTGAGCGCGACGCACGCGATCGACGCGAGCAGGATGACATTCCAGAGGGTCACGACATCCTCCCCTCGCGCTCGGCACTGGCGAACCAGTTGGTGACACCGACCACAACCGCGACGACAGCCGCTGCGACGACCGGCACACCGCTCGGCGCGAACGGAAGAAGGACGCAGGCGATCACCATCGCTCCACCGGCCACGACAAGCGCCTGTCTCCGGCGGAGCCGTGGCCAGAGCAGCCCGAGAAACGCGGCTGCGGCCGCTGCGTCGAGTCCGTATGCGCGGGTGTCCCCGAGGAGGTCACCGATGAGCGCTCCGGCGAGTGTCGTAAGGTTCCAGCCGATGTAGACGACCAGACCGGTGACCCAAAACCCGGTGCGGCTCGCCGACGCGCTTTTCTGGGCCAGCGCAACGGCCGTCGACTCATCGATCGTGAGCCAGGCTGCAGCGATATCCCGCGGCCAGCCCCGCCCGACGACGGGCTTCATCCGCATTCCGTACGCGGCATTGCGTGAACCGAGCATCACGGCGCTCGCGATGGCGGCGGGAGCGGATGCCAGCCCACCGGTCGCGAGGACGCCGACGAGCGCAAACTGCGACCCGCCGGTGAACATGAACAGGCTGAGCACGCACGCCTGCCAGACGTCGAGGCCAGCCGCGACGGCGAGAGCGCCGAACGAGACGCCGTATGCGGCGGTCGCAACGCCGACGGCAATCCCCTGACGGGTCGCAATCTGCTCCGGCGTGCGAGGCAGCTGCTGGTTCACGCCTCGGAGCCCGCGTGACGAATGACACGGGGCGGGCTCTGGCGGGCACTGAACATGAAATCCAGAGTAGCGGGACAACAAAGCGAGACAGATGACGCGGGTCCCCCGGCGCCCCCCGCGCCCCCTC
>JAZQRG010000061.1:0-1574 GCA_045629445.1 Mycetocola sp.
GGCAAGCTCAACCTCCCAATCCGTCTTTTCGGAACCGCGTGGAATGATGACATCATCGTTCGCGCCGACGATGCAGGACGGAGCCTTGTTGAAGATGATGGGCTCAGCGGGGATCGGTGCCCCGGTTTCAGCCGCGTGGTCGGCATAGTTCAGGCCGATAGCGATGAAATTCCCTACCTGACCGACGCAAGGTCCAAGGCGCTCTTCTGAGGGGACGAGAGGGAGTGTCGCGGTGTCGAGGGCGCGCAGGCGGGCAAGGCTGTCCGGTGACAGGGTTGTGCCGCCAATGTCCGAGACGATGCCCGACAGATCCCTGACCTGCCCCTGAGAATCGACCAGTCCCGGCTTCTCCCGCCCAGCTTCCCCAAATCTCACCAGCTTCATGACAGCTCCTCTCGTAACGGCATGTTTCTATTGGGCGCGACGATGCATGTCTACAACGCATGCTCTCGCCTCAAATCTGTTGCCAGTTTGCCACGGGCCCACACAAATCGTTCGGATTTTCGTCGTGCGGAGAGCCGTAAGAAAAACCACCTGGCTCCGACATCAATACATCTGTTTACATGTGAACTAAATGCATTGCTCAGTAACTATGAAACAGTCTTAATGCTGATGGACAGTATTTGTCAGTTTACAGGACCGCAGTCTTAGATTGAGTCGGCCGAGGCCGACTCTCGTAAGGTGATTGCGGCGAAAACGTAGCATTGGCACATTGCGATTCAACGCGGGGTTCTCGCGAAAACAGAAATCAGGGGTAGGAAGCTTTCATGAGCCGTTTCAACCGTCATTTGTCTCTTGCCGCCGTCTCTTTCGCGGCTCTCATCGCTGCCCAGAGCGGCGCCCAGGCTGGCGCCTTCGGCCTTCGCGAGCAGAGCGCAACGGCGCAGGGCATGTCCTTCGCAGGCGCAGCCTCTGGCTCGGGTGAAGTCTCCTCTATGTTCTGGAACCCGGCGACGATGACGTTCCAGTTCGGCTTCCAGACCGAGTCGCACATCTCCGCGATCATCCCACGCTCCGAGATCTCGCCGACCTTCACTCTGCCAGCCGGCCTCGCCACCCTCGGCGACTCGGGCGATATCGGCCTCGATGCGGTCCTGCCCTCCAGCTACGTGAGCTACCAGATCAACGACCGCCTCTGGGTCGGTCTTGCCACGGGCGCTCCTTACGGCCTTGCCACGAAGCCGGACGCCATCTGGGCAGGGCAGCTTTATGCGCGCACAACCTCGGTTTTCTCGCTCGAGGCGCAGCCGACCATTGCCTACAAGGTGAATGATTGGCTGTCCGTCGGCGCCGGTGTTCGCGCTCAGTACTTCAAGGTGCGCTACTTCTCGGCGACCGGCCCGTCGCCCGCCAATCCGTCGCCATTCGCTGGCAGCGCGGGGCTCGAGGGTGACAGCTATGGCTTCGGCTATTCGCTCGGCGCGACCTTGACCCCATTTGCCGGCACGTCGATTGGCGTCGGCTTCCGCTCCATGATCGAGCATGACCTCGAAGGCTCGTTCCAGTATTTCGGCGTTCCCATCAAGTCGCATCTGGTGCTGCCGGAATCCGTGACGGTCGGCGTCAGCCAGCAG
>JAZQRG010000062.1:0-2398 GCA_045629445.1 Mycetocola sp.
GTAAGACTTCGGTGGGGATGACCGCGTTCTCACGGAAGAAGGCGGTGGCCCGCCGGTGCCTTCTTAGCTGAGTCAGAACGTTGGTATCGAGGACGTATCTCTGTCCGAAGACGCTCACTCAACCGCCCTCCTTAGCCCGTCGATCTGGTGCGGCTTGAGATAGTTCAAACACACCGTGCGACAGAACTCGCCCGGCGAAATGCTGCCATCATCCAGGGCTCGCAGCATCCGCTTCGAGAACTCCCGGCCTCCGTACTTGCGCACCGCGTTCTCCGGCAGAATCGGGCTTCGCGGACCATCCTTGGGCCGACTGCGGAACTCGGCGCGCAATTCGTCAAGGTACGAACCGGCGACGTCCGGGCTGATCATCCCAAGCCGCATCGCCCGTACTGTCACCGCACTCGCAGTGACTTTGAATTCGTCGGAGGACATCTTGATGTCTTCCAGCGATGACAGCTTGACGGCCCGGAATCGGTCCTTGGGCATGAGCATCGCTCCGGCGATGTCGTACTCGCGTCCGAGGTCGATGTCGATGCTGCCTCCGTCCCAGGTCATCGGCGCAAAGATCCTGCGCGCAACCAGCACCGCCATCAGGGCGAGTGTGAAGATCGTCCGCCCCACAGGCTCCTGCTGGTCGCCGTGGTCTCCGCCGGCCAAGAAGATGACCGGGACCTTGTTGTCCCGGATGGTCATGCCGCTGAAGTTCACGTGGGTGAGGCGCTGCGGCATGTAGTTCGGGACGCTGCGGGATACGAGAATCTGGTTGGCTTCCAGACGATCGATTATTAGGTCGAGCGCGGTCTCCTTCTTCCGACAGGCGCGAATCGCGTCCTGCGAGAGTCCGAGTGCCGACATGAGCGTCGCCGCGTCCGAGTCCGGCGAGGAGTCGGATGTGCGGAGCAGCCCCACAATGTTGTTCCTCGCGAGAGAAGCATCGTGCTTTCTGAGCTGCTCCTGCTTGCGGATGAGGTCCTTCACGATCAGCTCGACGTCCCGAAGCTCCACCCTGGCGCGGGAGCCGATGGAGAACGTGTCCTTGCTGACCCCTGCGAGTAGCTTTTGCGTCTTCTCTTCTACTTGCGCCGCCACCAGGGCGAGCGGGGAGAAGAACAGTGGGAGTGGAATCTCGCCCCAGCGGCAGAGCTTAGTCAGATCGGCGAAGCTAATGCGGCCACAGTCGAGCGCATGCTTGTAGGGCTTGTAGGTCCCGGCTACTGAGTTGTCGAGGAGAGTCCGGAACACTTCGCCGTCGATCGGCACCGTTGCACCCCCGACCAGTACATCAATGCTCGTTGAGAACAAGCCTCCATTGGCGGCGCGGTAGGCCATCGTCATCAAAAGCAGTTGTAGTCGACGTCTACGTCGCTCAGCTCACACATGAAGCGAAGCTATCAGGCTCCACCGACGCCGTGTTCGGCGAGAGGTCGACCCCGGACACTCTGACACCACACCGCAAGGCCGAACGATACGGCGCGCCTGAACCCCATCAGGAGCGCCGTTTCGCCGTTAATCCATGCGTCTCGCATCGGGTCTCGAATCCTCCAGGCCGCATCCGGGCATGAAAAAAGGCCGGCACCCAGATCTCTCTGGTTACCGGCCTTTTTCTCTGTGGGAGGTTTGGACAATAGGTTGAGCCCCGTGCCTCCGGGGGAGCGCGGTGTCCTTGCTGATGGGCATTCCACGGGCTAATCCCCGGGATTCCACGGGCCCGCCGACGACCTGGGCCGCACCTCCGACGTTCGAGGACAAGACGATACGTTTCTCCCAGGGTGGGGACAGTTGTGTGGCGACCGGGACCGAGCTAGATTCCCGCGAGGCCGACTAGGGCATCATGCTTCGAACTTTCGCACTTCTGCTCACACTGATGCCGCTCCTAGGCTTCGCCCCGGCAGCCTGGGCCGCGGACGCATCCACCCCCCAGCCACTCACCTCGGGAGGCGACGATACCGGGATAGGCATCCGCCTGCTTGATGTCCCTGCGAAGAGCCAGAATGACCCACGCGCACGCTCCTACATCGTCGACCACATGACGCCGGGATCAACGATCCAACGTCGGGTTCAGATCGTCAACCACAGCGCCTCAGCACAATCAGTACGCATCTACTCCGGCCCCGCACTGATCATTGACGACACGTTCACCCCACACAGCGCAGCCTCGGAAAACGATCTGTCACGATGGACATCGTTCGATCAAGACGTCGTCGATGTCCCCAAGGACGAGCACAGATGTACTCGTAACCGTCAAGGTCCCCTCGGACGCTGCCGAGGGCGAACAGTACGCTGCGGTCTGGGCTGAGGTTCGATCCGACAGCACCACTGAAACCAGTGTCGTGAGTGCAAGCAGAGTTGGAATTCGCATGTATGTATCGGTAGGGCCAGGGAACGGCCCGCCGGCGAC
>JAZQRG010000063.1:0-3261 GCA_045629445.1 Mycetocola sp.
TCGCTGAACTGCTGGTCGGTGCCGGCCAGGACCGGTTCACCGTTGACGCTTCGGGGGACTTAGTGCACCGGGGTCCGCCCATCCGCGTCGCCCTGGAGCATCCGTTCGATGAATCTCTCGCTATTGGGGTCGCGACGCTCGCGCATGGAGCATTGGCGGCATCCGCCACCAACCGGCGTGCGTGGGGAAACGGACTCCACCATGTTCTCGACGGCCGGACCGGGCAGCCGGTCAGCGAGGTTGCCGCGACCTGGGCAACGGCACCGGACGCGGCGACAGCCGACGGCGCCGCAACAGCGCTGTTCTTCGTCTCGCCCGCCGAACTGCACGCGTCCCTGTCGATGGAGGGATTGTCGATGGAGGGATTGCCACTGGAGGCACAACCGATCGAGGGGTTGAGGATGTTCACCGATGGCACCGTGGAGTACTCGGCCGGTTTCCCCGCCGAGGTGTTCCGATGAAGGCGGCGTTCGACGCCGCCATCGGCCGGGTCACCATGTACCGGCAGATTCTCGTGCTTCTGCTGCTGCTCGCCGCGGTGAGCATGCTGTTCAGTGCGTTCGGGTGGCTGTTCTTCACACCGCTTGAACTCCTTGCCGGCCTGATCGTCGCTGTGGGCGTCAGCTACCTGTCGAACCTCGGCGTCGCCCGGCTGTTCCGCGTCGTTCCCCACGGCGAATCGGCCCTCATCACCGGCCTGTTGCTGTTCTTCATCTTCCGACCGAGCGTTGAGCCGGGCGAACTGGTCGCGACGGCGCTTGCCGCGCTCGCTGCCACCCTGTCGAAGTACCTCCTCGCGGTGAGGGGGCGGCACATCCTGAACCCGGCGGCGTTCGGTGCCGTTGTTGTCGGCGTGACCGGGATCGGGGTGTCGTGGTGGTGGGCGGGAAGCCAGGTGCTCCTTCCCTTCGTCCTCGTCGCCGCCTTCCTCGTGCTGTACCGCACCCGGCGCCTCGCGATGGCGGGAGTCTTCACCATCGTGAGCGTTGGCGTCATCGCTGTCGGACTGATCGGCGGCGGGATGTCGATCGGTGCGGCGCTTGCCACGCCGTTCACGTCGTACCCCGTGCTCTTCCTCGCCGGATTCATGCTCAGCGAACCGCTCACCCTGCCGCCACGGCGCTGGCAGCAGCTCGCGGAAGCGGTGATTGTCGGTGTGTTGTTCGCGCTGCCGTACTCGATCGGTCCGTTCTACTCGACGCCGGAACTGGCGCTCGTGATCGGCAACCTCCTCGCGTTCGCCGTGAGCCAGCGTCGCGGCATCCGTCTCGAGGTTCTGTCGCGCCGCCGCGTCACACCGTCGATCGTGGAGATGACCTTTCGGCCGACGGTGCCACTGCGGTTCCAGCCCGGCCAGTACCTCGAGTTGCAGGTTCCACACAGCAGGCCGGACGCGAGAGGCCAGCGCCGGATGTTCAGCATCGCGTCAGCGCCGGCATCCGACCTCGTTTCAATCGCGTACCGTGACAGCCCCAGCAGCTTCAAAACCAGTCTCGCAACCGTCGAGCCCGGGCAGTCGATTCGGGCGACAGGCATCTGGGGTGACTTCGTGTTGCCGACGGATGCCGCGCGCCCGGTTCTCCTGGTCTCAGCCGGTATCGGGGTCACCCCGTTCCTCAGCCAGCTCGCCGCGGGCGGGGGGCGAGGCCGCGACATCGTGCTCGTCTGTGTGGTTGCTGACGCCGCTGAACTCGCGCTGCTGGACGGACTGGATACAGCGGGCGTGACGGTACTGGTGATCGCACCGGAGCCGCCGAAGCACCTTCCCGCCGGTGCCGAGTACCTCGGACCTGGCCGCCTGGATAAAGACCGGCTCGCTGCGGCGGTGCCGGACGCGGCGTCCCGCGCGGCGTGGGTGTCCGGCCCGCCGGCCTTCGTCGACACCGCGAAACCGATCCTCCGGGCGCTCGGAGTGCGGCAGATCCACACGGACTACTTCTCCGGGTACTGAATTGCCCGGCCACCGATCCGCCTAGGATGAGTGCGGTGACCAGGTCGATCGGTGTGTGGAGTGCGTTCGTGTTCGTACACGTCGTGCTCGGCTGGATCTGCCTCGGGATGCCAGGCACATCAATCGGTGCGTACGCGCTCGGACTCCCGCTCGGGGACGTGACGTTCGTGTATCGCGGCTGGGCCGAACAGGCACTCGCCGGCAGCGGAATCCCCGGCATCACCGAACCCTGGGTGTACCCCGCTGCGGCTCTGCTGCCCGTCTTCGCCGCGATGGCCGCTGGGCCGGCGAACTACGGCGTCACCTGGCTGCTCCTCGTCACCCTGCTCAACGCCGTCGCGCTCGCCCTGCTGCTCGGGCGGTACACCTCGCGGCGCCGGGTAGCCGCCGCATGGTGGTGGGTCGGTTTCACCGCTGCCCTTGGCCCGATCGCCCTCGCCCGGATCGACGCGATCACGGTGCCGCTCGCGATCGTCGCCCTGCTGGTGGTCGTGAAGCATCCGTTTGTCGGCGGCGTCCTGCTCGCCGTCGCGACCTGGATCAAGGTTTGGCCAGCCGCGATTCTCGCAGCACTCGTCGTCACCCTGCCTCGCCGCTGGAGCGTTGTCGCTGCCGGACTCGCGACCAGTGCGGTCATCGCGGCCGTCGTTGTCGGCGCCGGCGGGGGAGCGTACCTCTTCAGCTTCGTCACCGAGCAAACCGGCAGGGGGCTGCAGATCGAAGCGCCAGCGGCCGTGCCGTTCCTCTGGGCGGTCGCGGCGGGCTCCGCTTCGAACGCCATCGTCTACAGCACCGAGATCCTCACCTTCCAGGTCGCCGGTCCCGGCGTCGACACGGTCGCCGTTGTCCTGACACCGCTCTCCGGCGTCGCCGTCCTCGGAACGGGTCTCCTCGGCATCCGCGCTGTGCGGCGCGGTGCACCGCTCGCCGTTGTCCTCCCTCCGCTGGCGCTCGCCCTCGTCACCACGCTGCTGCTGATCAACAAGGTCGGTTCGCCTCAGTTCGTGACCTGGCTCATCGCGCCCGTTGTGCTCGGTATCGTCTGGAGGGGACAGCGCTTTGCGGCGCCGGCATCGATCGCGCTCGTCATCGCCGCGCTCACCCAAATGGTCTACCCGTCCCTCTACAGCCGCCTGCTTCAGGCCGACCCGCTCCTCGTCACCATCCTCACCGTGCGGAACCTCGGATACGTGATTCTCCTCGCCTGGGCGCTCCGAGCCGTTGCAGCGGCGGGTGCGAAACCACGGGCCGTTCGCCCTCCAGCCGCGACCGCCGGTGGCGTTAGCATGGAGGCTGAACGCTCACACCGT
>JAZQRG010000064.1:0-3023 GCA_045629445.1 Mycetocola sp.
GGGTGGCGTCGTGACCGGCACGGCTGGCACGGGGGGCGCCGACGGGGCGAACCGCGCGTCCCGTGCGCAGGACGGAACCGACGACGTAACCGGCCGGGTCGGCGCAACCGACGCAACCGACGCAACCGACCGGGCCGACGCAACCGACAGCATCCTGAATGGCGTCACCTCGGTGCTGCTCGCGCATGCCCACCCCGACGACGAGACCCTCGCGACCGGCGCCCTCATTGCCGAGCTCGTCGCGCGGGGCACCCACGTCACGCTGCTGACCGCCACGCGCGGCGAGCAGGGCGAGGTGGTCGAAGGCCCGTTGTCGCCCCTCGCCGGCACGCCTGAACTCACCGTCGAACGCGAGCGTGAACTCGCCCGGGCGATCGCGGTTCTCGGCATCTCCGAGCACTACTGGCTGGGCACGCCGCCGGCGCGCGCGGCCGGGCTGACCGGGCACACCTACCGCGACTCAGGCATGACCTGGATCAGCGAGGGTGTCGCCGGCCCGGCCGACGATGCGCCCGCCGATGCGCTCGCCCGCGCGGAACTCGCCGAGGTCACCGCCGACGTCGCCGCCCTGATCGCAACCACCCGCCCCGACCTCGTGATCAGCTACGACGATCACGGCGGCTACGGGCACCCCGACCACGTGCGCATCCGCGATGCCGCGCTGCAGGCATCCGTTTCAGAAAGCGTGCCGTTCGCGGAGATTCGTGAGCAGCCGGCTGTGGGCGTGGAGTGGTTCGACCTCGAGCACCGTCGGGCCACAATGACGGATGCCCTGCGTCACCACGCGAGCCAGCTCACCGTTTTCGGCGATGAGGTTGTGCACTCGGGTGGGCAGCGGGAGCCGATCCACCCGAGCGTGGGCCTCCGGATCGTCGTCCCGATCTCTTAGGCGCTGCAGGTTGCTCCCAGGTCCGAATCCGTCACGGCCCTACGAGGGAGCTGAGTGCCCGATGCCCGTGTCGTCAATGATCAGCAAGTCTCCGACCTGGCAGTCCAAGGCATAGCAGATTGCAGTGAGCGTGGAGAACCGGATGGCTTTCGCACGGTCGTTCTTCAGGACTGAGAGGTTCACGAGGCTCACCCCAACTCGCTTGCTGAGTTCGGTCAGGGTCATGCTGCGTGCTTCCAGAAGCTCATCGAGCCGACAGTGAATACCTGTGACATCTTCGGGCGGTATCAAACGAGGCCCTCGGTGTCTTTCTGCAGGCGGCCGCCGAACTGGAAGACCCCGGCGATGAGAATGAGGACAATTCCGGCAATCGCAGGCCCGAGAGGAAGTTCCCCCATGAATATGATCTCTTCGCCCGGAATGCGCTGGTTCGCGCCGATCGCTTCAGCCAAGCGGCTACGGGCGATTTGATCGAGGAGCTGCCCGATGGTGCCGGCAACGGCCAGAACTGCTCCGCCGAGCCCAATGATCCATACCGATCCTGTGGTGAAGAGGGTTTCCCTCCAGAGCCGCAGCGCGAGCAGGAACACCAGGGCAAGCACCGTCAGGACACCGATCTGGCTCAGTATCCCTCCCCATACCAGGAGCTCAGCTTCAGAGGACGGAAGCGATGGAATGGTGGCTTCGATAGACGTGAAGTGTGCCTCCACGCCGCGAGAAAGACCAGTCGGAGCCTGGTTCGCGGTCGCCAGCGGAAGGGTCAGGGTGGCAGGACCGGTAGACAGGGTGATGAGGCGGGAGGTAGTTGTGAACGTCGTGATGACAGCCACGATGGCTGTCACGATCATCAACGCCACGGCATCCGCTTTGGACAGCACCTTCTTGCCGCCTGATGCTGTCCGAGCGCTGATGTTGGTCAGTTGCATAATTGCCTCACTATCTTATCGAACGTCGATAATACCGATAGTCGATAAGGTAGTGGTGAGATTCCCTAAAATCAAGAGGGAAGGCCGGGAGCGAGTGGGAAGCCATTCGCGGCATCGTCTGCCATGATTTCCCCATGCGCCACACGCCTTCCTACATCCTCACCGACCCCGACGAGGTCAAGCGGCTCATCCGCGAGAACCCGTGGGCGACCATCGTTTCGAACACCCGTAAGGGCCTGGTCGCCTCGCACTACCCGGTGATGCTCGAGGAAGGGCGCGACGAGATCACCATCGTCAGCCACGTCGGCAGACCCGATGACCGTGCACTCGAACTCGGCCAGCACGAAGTGATGGTCATCATTCAGGGCCCGCACGGCTACGTTTCGCCGAGTTGGTACGGCGGAGCACCCGCTGTTCCCACCTGGAACCACGTCACGGCGCACCTCTACGGCACCCCGGAGATCCTCAGTGACGACGAGAACTGGCGCGTGCTGAGCGAGCTCGTCGGCAACTTCGAGCACAAGCTTCCCGAGCCGAACCTGCTCGAGGACAACGAGGAGTATGGTCGCCGGATCGTGTCTGGCACCGTCGGGTTCCGCATGGTCGTCGAGCGGTTCGAGGCACGGGCGAAGCTCAGCCAGGACAAGCCGGCGGAGGTCGTCGACAACGTCATGACCGAGCTCGAGCACGGTGCGAACTACGCACACCCCGACCTGGCCGCCGAGATGCACCGCGTGCATGACGCCAGGGCCGTCGACACGGTGGCTGCCGACGCAACGACCGCAGACACGACGACCGCACCCCGCACCCCGGCGACCGACGCGTGAGCGTCGAACCCACGAGCCTCGTCCTCCGCGAAGCTCGCATCGGCGAGCGCATCACCGATGTGCTGATCACCGACGGCCGAATCGCGACCATCGCCGACGGCATCCGTTCGAGCGCTGAAGAAGTTCCACTCGACGGGCGCTGGCTGATCCCTGGCCTCTGGGACGAGCACGTGCACTTCAACCAGTGGGCGCTCAAGACCCGGCGGCTTGACGTTTCGACGGCAACGAGTGCGCGCGAAGCCGCTCGGATGACGCACGCCGCGATCGTCGCCGCCGGCCCGCAACCGGTCGACGACACCGGCCGGCCGCTGACCTTCGTGGCGAACGGCTTCCGCGACGGCGTCTGGCCAGACGCGCCGAACCTCGCCGACCTCGACGCCG
>JAZQRG010000065.1:0-9142 GCA_045629445.1 Mycetocola sp.
TCCGTGTACGGGAAGACACCGAGCTTGAACGTCGACGACGTGTCGATCGAGTTACCGCGCGGGTCGAGCAGAACCTCGACCGAGTCGGTCAGCCAGTGGCCGAAGCACCGGTCAGGCGTTGCAGCGGACCCGGCGATGTCGTCAGTCACGCGAATGTGAGCGTAGAGCGCGTCATCGAACCAGCCAAGCTGGGCCGTGCTGCCAGCGCCACAGTCGACACCGGCCGGTGCACACTCCTCGCCTTCCCACCGCGCACCGAGGTCGATCGTGCCACCGGTGTAGTCGTCACCGACACCATCGACGTTCGGGGCGGATGCCAGTTGCGCGATAACAACGCTGGGAACGACGTACATCGTCATCGACTCAGTTGCCTGGCCGACGCCCGACGTCGTTGTCGCCGTGAGCGTCTCGGTGCGGCTTCCCCGGTCAGCCGGGTCAGCGTGCGTCAGCACGAAGTCGACAGTCGTGGAGGCACCAGCCGCGAGGCCGGAGTATGGCTTCGTGGCGGCATCCGCCGTGATTCCGTTCGGGAGCTGAAGAGCAACAGTGCCCGACTGGGTGACGGCCGTGCGGTTCGTCACCTGGACGGGGACGGTGACCGTCTCACCGGCACCGATCGTGCCGACGGCGTTGGAGCGACCACCGACGTATGCGTCGTTCTGCTCGGTCCACTGCTCGTACTCGGCAGCGGTTCCCCAGCGCTCGAATCGTCCTTCAACCGGCGACACCAGCTCGACCCGGGTGTCGTTGTATGCGGTGACGCCCGAGCCGCTGAACGTGGCTGCGATCTTGTATCGAGCGGGTGCCGCTGTGGCAGCCGGCACGACGGTGAACGTGGCCTGGCCGGTTGCTGTCGCAGACACGCTGTTGACGGAGACCGGACCGGATGTTGTCCAGCCGGCGGGAACCTGGAGGCTCACGTCGCCTCCCGCGAGCGTTCCCGAACCGGAGCGCAGGTTGACGGTCACGGTGAACGGTTCACCAGCTGCTTCGAAGTACTCATCAGCCTCGGGGTAGAACAGCGAACCGAGTGGCATTCCGCCCGGGTCGGCGACCGTCGCACCGTAGAAAAGTGCGTCGTCTTTCTGGCCGGCTTCGGAGCTGCTCGGCTGCATGGGAACGAGTGACTGCGAAACGCCGTAGCGCTGGCAGGTCGGGTCCCACAGGGTCTTCTGCATCACGCGGGCCTGCGTCGGGTGAGCCCGACCGCCCTCGCGGCCGACCTGCGCCCAGGTCTTCGCCGATCCTGCTGCCTGGCCGGCGACGTTGCCGTCGGCCCAGGTGTATGGCGAGTCGTAGCCCGTCCAGGTGCCCACAACGGTGAACGGGTTGGTCGCGGCCGGGGTGAACCCTGTGTTGCAGTTCGCCGCGAGCGTTCCGCCCGTTCCGGTGGTCAGGCCACCGGCGAGAATCTTCTTCACCTGCCAGGGCTCAACAGCGCCAGCGCCGGTGAGCTGCTCGGGGAACCGGGTCGGGTCGGCTGCAGCAGCTGACGCTTCCCAGATCATCCGGCCCTGTGCGTACTGGTGGTTGCCGTGCCCTACGGCGAGCGACGGGCTGCTGCCGACGAGGATCTCCGGCTGCGTTTCGCGGATGATCCGCACCGTGCGACGAAGTGTCTCTTCGGCATCCCACACCTCTGCGGTGAGCGGGGCGGAAGTGTTGTAGTAGAAGTCGACCCGGTCGAGGTTGAAGATGTCGACGGTTCCCGAGCGCACGTGTGACGTGCGGTCTTCGTTCTCGCGTCGGAGGCCGAGGTCGGGTCCAGCCTCTGAACCGACAGAGTTCGATCCGCCTTCACCGCGGGTCGCCATGATGATTCCACAGTTGATTCCGTAGAGGTCATGCCAGACGCCACACGGCGTTGTGAACCCGGCGTCATCGTCGGGGTGGGCCCAGATGCCCATGATGTCGATTTTCTTGCGCTCGGTTTCGGTGGCGATCGATGGATCGCCAGCCTCGAGCTGAGTGGGTGTCGCCGCAGACGCTGCTGTGATGGGCATCGTCAGCGCGGCGGCCACGAGCAGCGAGACAAACGCCCCTGCCTGTTTCCGTTTCATTGTGTCTCCACGAGGTCACGCGATCTCGCGAGGTGCGAGATGTCCGGTTGAGGTCAAGCTAGTGCACGCGAGTATGCAGAATCAAGCATTAATATCCAGATTCAGTCAAATTGCGCGCGAGAGCGAGCAAAACCGGCGGGCCGGTCGCCCCCTCAGACGAAAACGGTCCGAACCGGGTTTACCGACGCCAGTGCAGGCATCCGCATGTCCGCTGCTCTCGTCAGCCAGAAATGCGGATGCCACGCACCACGTCGATCGCTCATTGCCTATTCCCGGACAGCACCCTCGAGCATCCCCTTGATGAAGTGACGCTGCAGGAAGATGTACAGCACCACAACGGGCAAGGCCACGAGAACAGCGCCTGCGGCGAGCAGCGCCGTTCCCTGGGTGTACTGCCCCTGGAAGAAAGCCAGGCCGAGCGGCGCCGTTCTCACGCTGCCGTTCGGTGACATCACGAGCGGTATCAGGAACTCGTTCCAGGTCCACATGAAGGTCAGCAGCACGAGGGTGAGGATCGCCGGACGCCCGATCGGGACCAGGATCTGCCAGAGGATTCGCATGCTGCCGGCACCGTCGAGGCGCGCAGCCTCGATCATCGCGCGGCTCGACGACCGGAAGTAAGTGCGCATCCAGTACGTTCCGAACGCGATCGACATGGCGATCTGGGGGAACGCCACTCCCCACACGGTGTTCGTGAGACCGACCGAGCGCATGTCGAAGTACAGCGGGACGATGAATGCCTCAGTCGGCACCATGATTCCGAGGAGGAAGAGGTAGAAGAAGAACGTCGACCCCTTAAAGGTCATGGTTCCCAGCGCGTACCCGGCGAGGATTGATGCGGTCACGGCGACCACGACGACAATCACAGCAACCGTCACCGAGGTGAGCATGTACTGGCTGAATCGCCCCACCTCCCATGCCTCGGCGAAATTCTCCCAGTGGAAGGTGCGCCCCTCCCTGGCGACGGACGCGCTCTGCGGCCCGAGGGCGAGGGTGAAGATCACCCCGATGGGGCCGAGAACGACCAGTGTGAAGAGAATCAGGATGACGTAGTTCGCGCCCCGTTCGAGCGCTGAGGTCTTCACTTCTTCTCTCCGATTCTGTTGACGACGGCGTTGATGCTGAAGACGATGATGGTGAGCACGATGCCGACTGCCGCTGCTGCGCCGACCTCACCGAGCTCAAACGCCCGCCGGTAGACCTCGTAGCTCGGCACTGTGGTCGAGGTTCCTGGCCCACCGCTGGTCGTGACGTAGATGAGGTCGAATGTCTTCAGCGCGGCAACGATGGTGAGGGTGAGAGCCACCGTGATTTCACCGCGAACGGAGGGCAGCGTGATCGAGAAAAACTCGCGCACCGCACCGGCGCCGTCGAGCCGTGCAGCCTCGTACAGCTCACGCGGCACCCGGGCCATTCCGGCCATCAGGAGCACTGTCACGAGACCGGTCGACACCCAGGTTCCGATGAGTCCGACGGCCGGGAGCGTCCAGGTGTAATCGCCCAGCCACGCCGTTGTCAGTGAGTCAAGGCCGATCAGGCGAAGGAAACCGTTGAGCGGCCCGTTCGGAGCGTAAATCTGCCGCCAGGTGACGGCCACGACGACCATCGCGATGACCTGCGGCAGGAAGATGATGGTGCGGAAGAACCCCATCCCTTTCACGTTGGCGCGAGTGAGGATGGCGGCCAGCAGGAGGCCGATGATCAACGGGAGTACCGCGTAGAAGAAGATGAGGACGATGGCGTGCCAGAAGGCTTGACGCAACTCTTCGTCCTGCACGATGGCGACGTAGTTGTCGAAGCCAACGAAAGTGGACGCGCCGAGCCCGTCCCATTCGAAGAAAGAGAACTGCGCGGCCCGTGCGAGCGGCACGAGCATGAACAGCCCGTAGAGCACCAACGCTGGTGCCAGGTACGCGAACGGGACCCAGGATCGGGTCGACCGACCGGGGCGCACTGCCGCGCCCCGGTCGGTCGTGGTGGTACTACTCATTCGACTCGATGAACTCCGAGTAATCAGCCTCGAGGGCTTCGGTGAACTCCTCCGGCGTCACCCGACCGTCGATGAGGTCCTGGAGGGACTGCCCCATCGTCTCGCCGAAGGTCGGCGTGGCGTAGTCGAGGTACGGGAGCAGGGATCCACTCTCGGTCACGTTGCCGAAGACCGTGTAGACGTCTGCCAGAACACCGGATGTCGGTGCCAGTTCAGCAGTCCGGTTGACCGGCAGGTTACCGGTTTCGGCGATGATCTCCATGGCGTCGTCACTCGTGATGAAGTCGATGTACGCGGCAGCGACATCGGTGTTCTCGGCTGCAGACGTGATCGTGAACGGCAGGCCGGTTCCACCGGTCGTCGCGAGCGATCCGTCGTCGGTCGCCGGAACGAAGAACCCGAGGTCGTCGCCCATGGCGTCCTCGAGGTCAGCAGCGAGCCATGATCCGCCAATGAGGAAGACACCGTCGCCTGCGGCCAGCGACTGCCAGGCCGCGTCGTAGTCCGTGCCGTTTGCGCCGCTGTTGAAATATCCGTTGTCGACCCAGCTCTTGAGTGCACCCGCCGCTTCGACGTTCTCGGGAGCGGTCCAGCTTGCGCCGGAGTTGCCGAGACCGAGGTCGGTAATGGTTGTTGCATCGACGTAGCCGCCCTGGAGCGGACCGAAGACGTGCAGCGCTGGCCACTGCTCGATGTTGCCGAGGAGCAGCGGGGTCTCACCGGCGTCCTTGGCGGCGACGAGAGCGTCGTCAAACGCAGCCCAATCGGCCGGAACTTCCTTGCCGATGCCGCTCAGCTTGCTCTTGGAGTAGAACACGCCGACGACCTCGCCGACCTGCGGCAGTCCGTAGAGGTTGCCGTCGCCAAAGACCTTGGCGTCGTCGCTGTATGTGGAGTACTGGAGTACCGACTCGGAGTAGCGGTCGGTCCAGTCATAGGCCTCTGCGTAGTCGTCGAGAGCGCGAAGCTGGCCCGACTTGACGAACGCACCCATGGTGTTGCGGCCGTTGTTGGCCTGCACGACGTCTGGTGCGTCCTTGTCGGTGAGCGCGAGCCGGAGCGTCGTGTTGAGGTCGTCGAACGCCTGGGACACGCGGTCGATCGTGACGTTGGGGTACTTCTTCTCGAAGGCTGCGTTGAGCTGCTCGATTTGCTCGTTCTGACCGCCGCGGACCTCCTGGTCCCAGACGGTCAGTGTGACGTCGCCGACACCGGAGATGTCGGTGCTGATCTCGCCATCGTCCTTGGGGCCATTGTCGCCCTGTCCGGTTCCCGGAGCGCAGGCTGCGAGCCCGAAGATCAGAGCAGCACTGCCGATCGCCACTGATGCCAGCCGTGTGTGTCGTTTCATCGTGTCCCTTTCGTTGTTGTGTGAAGTGCAGGTTCTTCCCGGTGGTGCCCGGGGGTTGGAAGGTGATCTGCGAGGCGGAATGTGGCCTCGGCACGCCGAACGGCTCCCGCCCGTTCGGATGGGAGGAGGTCGGAGAGAAATCCGAATCGGCGAACAAGGTCGCTGTCGCCACCGACTCGAGCAACGTCCCACCAATCAGCGATGTCGCCCCACCCGGGTGCTGCGAGTGAGCCGCCAAATTGCTGAACCGCGAGTGCCGAGCAGAGCGCAGAGAAGGACAGCCGCTGTTCGAGCGGCCATTCCCGAAGGGTACCCAACACAAATGAACCCGCGAAAACGTCGCCAGCTCCCGTCGCGTCGAGAGCCGTGACCGGAACGGATGACACCCGAACTTCTTCTCCGGCTTCGGAGTCGATGGCGATGGCGCCGTCCGCCCCGCACGTGACGACGACGAGTGGAACCCGTTCGGCGAGGACCCGCGCCGCGCGGAGCGGGGTGTCCTGGCGGGTGTATGCCATGGCCTCGCGCTCATTCGGGGTGAACGCGTGGCAGAAATCGAGGGCAGCGAGGTCGCTGGGGTCCCACAGTTCGGTGGAATCCCACCCTATGTCGGCGAAGATCCGCGTACCGTTGCCCGCTGCGCGCTTCCACCAGGTTTCATCGGCGCCACCCGACGGCATCGCGCCGAGGTCGGCAAGAGCCGCACGGCTTCGAACGCCGTCTTCGAAGAGGGTTTCGTTCGAGACAGGGCTGTCGTGCCCGTGCGTCACCATGCTCCGGTCGCCGTTTTCAGCGAGGGACACTGTGACGGATGTATGCCAGTTCGGCAGACGCCGAGACTGACTGAGGTCGATGCCCTCGTGCTCGGACAAGAGATCCCAGCACCAACGGCCGTAGACATCGTCGCCGAAAACGGCCGCGAGCGAGGTGCGAAGACCGAGACGGCTGGCCGCAACCGCCAGGTTCGCGATTCCGCCCGGACTCGAGCCCATGCCGGCTGCCCACACTTCGGTGCCCGCCGCTGGCTTGGCGTCGAGCCCGGTGAAAATGATGTCGAAGAAAACGGGGCCGGCAAGCACCACATCGAACTCAACTGGTTCGGTTTCGGCCACGACGGCTCCTTCCCCGTGGGTGGTCCACGGTGACTTCGGGTTTGATAGAACATACTGCTAAATGATCGCTGTTGCGTCAAGCCATGCTCGAACTTGACTGATATGCTCGGTCGCATGCTTACAGCAACGCGCCAAGCCCGGATTCTCGACTCCCTTCGAGCCGACGGAGAAGTCTCGGTAGAGGGCCTCGCCGACCAGTTCGGAGTGTCGTTATCGACAATCCGCCGCGACCTCAATGCGCTGAGCTCAGAGGGTCTGTTAACCCGGGTACGGGGTGGAGGCAGCATCGAGATGGACAAGATTCCCTTCAGCGACGTCGAGAATCAGCAGCGTCGCGAGAAAGGCCTCATCGCCGAGCGCGCGGCCGAACTCGTCAACGATGGTGACGTCATCCTGATCGACATCGGAACGACCACCGCGCTGTTCGCCCGGCTTCTGCGCGGGCGCCGCATCACAGTGATCACCTCGAGCCTCGCCGTGATCGACCAGCTGCGCAATGATGATGCTGTCGAACTCATCGTGCTCGGGGGTGCCGTGCGTAAGAACTACAACTCGATGGTCGGCGTTCTCACCGAACAAGCGCTCGCGCAGATTCGGGCGACAACATGTTTCCTCGGCACCAGCGGCGTCCGTCCCGACGGCACCATCGCGGATACTACCGGCATGGAAGTACCGGTGAAGCTCGCGATGATCGAGTCCTCGTCCCGCGCCGTCGTTCTCGCCGACTCATCGAAGTTCCCCGGTGTCGGCATCCTCAACGTATGTGGTCCGGACAAGATCTCGGGCCTCGTAACCAACCATGATGCAGACGCCGCAACGCTTGAGCTGTTGCGCAACGAGGGAGTCGAGGTAATGACCGCGTGAAACTCACAATCATCGGGGGCGGAGGCTTCCGGGTTCCCCAGGTTTTCGAGGCCGTCTCAGCCGACAACGCGCCGGTTCGGATTGACGAACTGGCCCTGTTCGACGTCGCCGAATCACGCCTCAACACGATCAAGGCGATCATCGACCGGCTGGCCGAGAAGACGAAGTTCGCGCCGCGGGTCACGGTTACTCAGGATTTGCGTGAAGCACTCACCGGAACCGACTTCGTGTTCAGCGCCGTGCGCGTCGGCGGCACGGCCGGTCGCATCATCGACGAACGCACAGCCCTCGACCTCGGAGTCCTCGGCCAGGAGACCGTCGGGCCCGGCGGCCTTGCCTATGCACTTCGTACCATCCCGTTCATGGTGAGCCTCGCCGAGACCATTCGCGATGTCGCTCCCGACGCCTGGGTGATCAACTTCACCAACCCGGCCGGCATGGTGACCGAAGCAATGCGTGCAGTCCTCGGCGACCGCGTCGTCGGCATCTGTGACACACCAATCGGCCTGATGCGCCGCGCCGTCGCCGCTGTCTCGACTAACACCGAGCGAACGGATGCCGACCTCAGGTTCGATTACGTCGGCCTCAACCACCTGGGGTGGTTGCGATCGGTCACCGTCGGTGGCGACGACATCCTGCCCCGGCTGCTTGCATCCGACGAGGCGCTCGGCGGCATCGAAGAGGCCCGGCTCATGGGCTTCGACTGGGTGCGATCGCTCGGCGCGTTGCCCAATGAATACCTCTATTACTACTACTTTACGCGCGAGGCGACCGAGAGCATCCGCTCGGCGAAGTCGACGCGAGGGGAATTCCTCGACCGTCAGCAAACGGCGTTCTTCGCTGACCCCGGTGCTGATCCGCTCGCTGCCTGGTTGCAGACCCGGCACGAGCGCGAGTCGAGTTACATGGCCGAGAGTCGCTCGGCAGACGAAGAGCGACACGCATCGGATGTCGACGGCGGCGGTTACCAGACAGTCGCGCTCGATCTGATGGCTGCGCTCGCGACCGGGCGCTCATCGACGATGATCCTCAACGTGCGCAACAACAACCTGATTCCTGCCCTCCCCGAGGACGCTGTCGTCGAGGTGGGCTGCACCGTCGACGCCGATGGCGTGCACCCGTGGCCGATCGCTCCGGTGAACGGCGAAATGCTCGGGCTGATGACGCAGGTAAAGGCCGCTGAGCGACTCGTGATCTCTGCCGCTGTTGAAGGGTCGCGCGAGCTCGCGTGGCGCGCGTTTGCGGCGCATCCGCTCGTCGACTCGGTGAACGTCGCCCGCTCGCTCGTCGACACCTACAGCCAGGAATTCGAGTCGATCGGGCGGCTGCTCCGCTGAGCTGAGTGTCCTCCGCGGCGCGGAGCGCTGCAGATCCAGCGTTTCCCTGCAGAAGCTTCTCTAGCGCAACGGCAGCCGAAGCGCTGCGACACGGCACGAGCCTCAACAGCTACGCCACCGAGCTGCTGGAGCGCTAACCACCTCAGATGGCGAGCTAGCCACGGTCGACTTCACCCACTGCGGACGAGATCACTCGGTATGCCGGGTGATCTCGTCCGGGGTGAGTGTTCTCGGCGCGAGGGTGATGGCAGCCGCGGGCGGCAGCCTCAGACGGCGAGCGCGCCGGCCATCAGCGCGACGGATGCCGCCATGCTCGCGGCCTCGAGGCATCCGAGCAGGTTCCACTGCGGCGAGCGGTACAGCGTGACCGCACGCCAGGCCGAGTAGCCGGCGTAGACCGCCGCCCCGCCCAGCACGAAGGCGGGGAA
>JAZQRG010000066.1:0-1648 GCA_045629445.1 Mycetocola sp.
GTCTCGCGGTCACCGTCGATGACGGATTCCTGTGCGAGGAAGGTGTCGAGGGTCGACAGCGCACTGTCGCGGCGAAGCTGCCGGCGGCGACGCTCCTGGAGAACGCGGTGTTCCGCATCGGCGGTCGAGAACTCCGCGTCAGCGACCGTCGCCGCTTCCGCTGCGCGCCCGTGAGCCTCTCGCAGGTTGAACAGGACCCCGTCGAACCACGCGAGAGCGGGCTCAGCCGGTGCCTCTTCCGAGACGAGTCGGGCGGCGAGATCGGCCTGGCTCCGCAGGCTTCCTGCCGTTGAATCGAGCTGGGCAGCAAGGCTCTTGGACCGGGCGATCAGCGCGGTCTCCATCTGCTCGAACCGCTTGGTGCCGAACAGGGTGCGGAGCACGGATTGCCGTTCGTCATTCTTCGCGAGAAGGAACTGCTGGAACCGGTTCTGCGCGAGCAAAATCACCTGAAGGAACTGGTCTTTGGTGAGACCAAGGATGGCGTCGAGTTCGACCGCGACATCGACGGGACGGGCGGCGATCCCCTCCCAGACACCGTTTTTCAGCTGGAACAGCTCTGCCGTGGTCTTCTGCGTCGTCGTGCCAGCGCCGCGCGCCTTCGGCCGCTCGTACTCCGGCGACCTGCGCACGCGGTAGCTCGTTCCGTTGACCGTGAACTGCAGCTCAACCCAGGTGGGGTCGCCTGGCTCGCAGTAGTCGCTGCGCAACCGGGCCTGCGTTCCGTCGTAGCGGGGAACGCCGCTGTACAGCGCGAAGCAGATGGCGTCGAGCAGGCTCGACTTTCCGGCACCGGTCTTACCGGTGATCAGGAAGATGCCGTCGTCGTCGAATCGCTCGAAGTCGATGTGCTGCTCGTCTTTATACGGACCGAATCCGGCCAGTTTCAGTTGCTGAATCTTCATGCGTCGACTCCGGCGAGGGTGTCGAGGCGGGTAGCGGCATCCGTTTCGGTGGGCTTCACTGCGGGAACCACAGGCTCATCGCTCTCGCCGAGCGCCACCTCGGTGAGGACCGATGCGAGCACAGCGGTTTCGATCTCGGTGGGACCGACGCCGTTGCGCACGAACTCGAGGAAACCGGAGACGATCTCAGAATCGGTGCGGGATCGCACCCGCTCGGCATAAGTGGCCTCGCTTGCGGCAGCGGTGACCTCGGGACGGTGCTCGAGCGTGACGCAGTGCCGGAAGCGCGCCTGCAGTTTGCGCATGCCATCGAGCGGCCGGACCTGGTCGGTGAGGACAACCGACAGCCAGTCACCCTCGAGTGAGGTGTGTGCGGCGTCGGCGAGGATCTCGTCGAGGGCACCGGTGATCACCGAGAGACGACGTGGCACCGGAAGGTCAACCCACTCGACCGAAGACAGGCCGTCGGCATTGAGCTCGACGAGCCAGGCGCCACGCGGTTTCGCGGCCTCGGAGAAGGAGTAGTGCAGCGGAGCACCCGAGTACCGCACGCGGTCGCTCAGCGCAGACCGCCCGTGGATGTGGCCGAGGGCGACGTAGTCGGGACCGTCGAAGATGCTGAGCGGGACGTAGTCGATGCCGCCGGAGGTGATGTCGCGTTCGACGTCGCTCGCTTCGACCCCGCTCTGTTCGACGCCGCTCTGCGCACTACCGGTCTGCGCACTACCGGTCTGCGCAATACC
>JAZQRG010000067.1:0-2292 GCA_045629445.1 Mycetocola sp.
GGAATCCGTAACCCAACCAGAAAAGGTCAGGTCAACGGGTATTTGGCATTTGACATTGTGCACGCTGTTGAGTTCTCAAGGATCGGATGCTCCCGCTTTTCACCCTTCCGGGCTGCTCCGCAGGGCAACTTCTCTAGCCTAGCACCAGTTATTTGCCGCCTTGACCACGCTCTTTCGGAACCGAAGTTCCTCGAGACTCGTATCGAGTTGGCCCTGGTGAGGGCTCATCTTCAGACACCGACAGACCTGAAGAATCAGGTGGGTTTCTGTCTGAAGAAGTTTGTTCCGCATGAGGCCGGCGAGCTAAGCTCAGCCGCACCTTTGGGGTGACAAGTAATTACTTTACGTTCACTCTGTTCGGCTCGCAACTCACCGCTGCAGTCCGGGCGTGTCGCCCCGGATTCCCGCCGCGAACGACGAAAACCGGGGCGCAACGCTACTCGGTGAAGACGCCGGCCAGGGTCTTCTTGCCGCGACGAAGCACGGCCACTCCCCCGGCGAGAGTGTCGTCGAGCACCGCTGTATCGTCTGCGACCTTGACGTTGTTGAGGTACACCCCGCCCTGGGCAATCGCGCGGCGTGCTTCGCCGATGCTCGCGGTCAGTCCGGTGTCGACGAGCAACTGGGTGAGCGCTACACCTCGAGCGGCGGTGACATTCGGCAGTTCTGAAACAGCTGAGGCGAGCGTTGCGGCATCGAGGCCCGTCAGTTCGCCCTGGCCGAAGAGTGCTGCGGACGCGGCGATCGCGGCATCCGTCGCCTCGACACCGTGAACGAGCGATGTGACCTCGTATGCGAGTCGCTTCTGCGCCTCACGGCGGAACGGTTCGGTCTCGACGGCGTCGGCGAGGCGCTCGATCTCGGCGCGGTCGAGGAACGTGAACACCTTGAGGCGCGCGACTACATCGGCGTCGTCTGAGTTCACCCAGAACTGGTAGAAGGCGTACGGGCTCGTCATCTCGGGGTCGAGCCAGACGGCGTTGCCCTCACTCTTGCCGAACTTCGTGCCGTCAGAGTTGGTGATGAGCGGGGTGCCGATGGCGTGCGCGCTCTTCCCTTCGGCCTTGTGGATCAGGTCGGTACCGCTCGTCAGGTTTCCCCACTGGTCACTGCCACCGGTCTGCAATACACAGCCGTAGCTGCGGAAGAGCTCGAGGAAGTCCATCCCCTGCAGGATCTGGTAGCTGAACTCGGTGTAGCTGATGCCCGCATCGGAATTGAGTCGCGCGCTGACGGCATCCTTCTTGAGCATTGTGCCGACGCGGAAGTACTTGCCGACGTCGCGGAGGAAGTCGATCGCCGAGAGCGGTGCCGTCCAGTCGAGGTTGTTCACCATGCGGGCAGCGTTGTCACCCTCGAAGCTGAGGAACCGGGAGACCTGGCCCTGCAGTCGCTCAACCCAGTCGGCGACGGTTTCGCGCGTGTTGAGCGTGCGCTCCGCGGTGGGACGCGGGTCGCCGATGAGCCCCGTCGATCCGCCGACGAGACCGAGCGGCTTGTGGCCGGCGAGCTGGATGCGGCGCATCAGCAGGAGCTGGACGAGGTTGCCGAGGTGCAGGCTCGGTGCCGTCGGGTCGAATCCGCAGTAGTACGTGATCGGCTCACCGGCGAGGAGCTCTTTCAGCTCACCCGGGTCGGTCGACACGTGCACGAGTCCTCGCCAGACGAGTTCCTCCCAGATGTCATCGAAGGCGGAATCATTCGTTTGGCTGGAAAGTAGTGACGTGGACACGACTCACACGATACCAGCGCGGGCCACGCTCACCGTGGCACATGTAAGCCTGAGACCTCACCCTTGACATAGTTTAGGTTATTTCCTAATATCGAGCTAGTTATGCTTGTGGGCTAAACCCAAGGAGTGCCATGTTCGTTCTCACCGCCGACCAGGTCGACAGCCGCAATACCGAAGACAAGGTCGCCGCGACGCTCGCCGCTCTCAACTCGGACTACGGCGACCGCCTGCTGCTTCCCGCTGATCGCACGGCCGGTGACGAACTGCAGCTCCTCGTCGACGATGCCGAACTCGTTCTCACCCTCGTCCTCGACCTCACCCGCAATGGCGACTGGAGTGTCGGGGTCGGTGTCGGTTCTGTCCGCCAGCCGCTTCCCGCCGACACCCGCGAGGCGACGGGCGAAGCGTTTTACGCGGCACGGGATGCCGTCACGCGCGCAAAGAAACAGCCGACCCGTTTCGCACTCACCCTGGCCGGCGAGGAGAACGACGACTCCCCCGCTCTTCGCGGCAGCGACGTCGAAGCGCTCGTGACCCTGCTGCTCCACCTGCGGGACCGA
>JAZQRG010000068.1:0-7829 GCA_045629445.1 Mycetocola sp.
GCGCCGGGTTCATCGGCTCCGAAGTCGCATCTACGCTCACCGACCTCGACTTCTCCGTCACGCTGATCGATCCCCTCCCGGCGCCCCTCTTCTCAGCGCTCGGCGAACAGCCCGCGAAGGCCATCGCCAGCCGGCACATCGCGCGCGGCGTCGATGTTCGATGCGGCGTGTCGGTGGTGAGGCTCGAAGGTGACAGTCGCGTCAAGACGGTCAGGCTCAGCGACGGCACGTCGATCGATGTCGACGTCGTGGTCGTCGGAATAGGCGTCCGGCCCAACGACTCATGGCTGCAGGACTCTGGGATCCACCTCGACGGCGGCGTGGTGTGCGATGCCTATCTGCGGACATCGATCCCCGACGTCTACGCGGTCGGGGACATTGCACGGTGGTTCCACCCGCTCTACCGCGAGCACATTCGCCGCGAGCACTGGACGAACGCCACGGAACAAGCGAGATTCGTCGCCGACCAGATCGTCGGGGTCGACGCCGGCGATGGGTATGCATCGCTGCCGTTCGTCTGGTCGGACCAGCTCGACTCAAAGATCGAGATGGTCGGCCTCCGTGCCGAAGGAGACGAATTCCGTCTGGTCGAGGGCGACCTCCATGGCCCGACTTTCGTTGCCGAGTATGTCCGCGGCGGTCGGGTAGTGGGAGCACTCGGCTTCAATGCGCCTCGCCAGATCCTGCGGTATCGCCGCACTCTCGCGGCTGCCCTCGTGAGCGCCGCCGCCCTCTGACCCCCCACATAACCCGTACGACGATCAGATCAAGGGAGAGCTGATGACCATCACCACTACCACGACCGACCACGGCCCGGGCGGCGAACGCTCCCGCGTCGATGTGTTCTTGGAGGAGATCTCCGAGGACTTGACCCAGGGCGTGCTTCCCGCCCGCGCGTTCAGTGACCCCGAGCTGCACCGCCTGGAACTCGAGCGAATCTTCACCACGAGTTGGGTATTCGTGGGGCATGAGTCGGAGGTCTCGTCTCCCGGCGACTATGTCCTCCGGTACATCGGGAATGATCAGTTCATCCTTTCCCGGGACGAAGACGGTGAACTAAACCTCCTCTTCAACGCCTGCATGCACCGGGGTACTCCGGTCTGCCACGCCGACAAGGGCAACGCGTCGCATTTCCGATGCGCGTACCACGGGTGGATCTACCGCAACAACGGGGACTGGAACGGTGCCCCGCACCGCGGACAGGCGTACGGGAAAACCATGGATGCCAAAAAATGGGGCCTCCGTAAAGCGGCGAAGATCGACTCGTACCAGGGTCTCATCTTTGCGAACCTGGACCCCGACTCGATCTCTCTGGACGAGTACTTGGGCGACATGAAGTGGTATCTGGACATCACCCTTGGCCTCGCAGAGGGAGGGATGAAGGTCGTCGGAGATCCCCATCGCTGGGAGGTTGATGCCAACTGGAAGTCCGGTGCCGAGAACTTCGCGGGTGACGCTTACCACGTTCCGCATCTGCACCGATCCGGCGAGGAAACCGGGATCTTCCCCGGGATCGACAACGCGCTCGACACCCAATTCCACGTCACGCTGCCCAATGGGCACGGTCTCGTCGCAACGACCGGCTTCCTGCCGCCTCCCATGTGGAAGTTCGGCGCATGGCCCGACGAGGTTGTGGAAACCTTCGACCTGGACCGGCTGGAGCCCGAGCAGCGCGAATTCATCGAGAGCGGAAAGGGTGTCACGGTGATGACGATCTTCCCCAACCTGTCGATCATCCGCGCGCCCGGTGTGTACAACCCGGAGGGCACCCCTCCGGTGGTGTTCACGGCGATCCGACTCTGGCAGCCCTTGGCTCCCGACAAGACAACCATCTGGAACTGGCCCTTGGTCTGGCCGAAGGCTTCCGAAGAATTCCAGAAGCTTCAGTACCTCACGGGCATCGCCGGCTTCGGGCCCGCCGGGTTGTTCGAGCAGGACGACACGGTCGCCTGGGTCGGTCCCGCCAAACTCGGTGAATCTCCCGTCGCCCAGTCGCTCAAGTTCAACTACATGCTGGGCGAAGGCGTGGAGAACGGCGCCGGTATCAATCCCGACTGGACCGCACCGGGAATCGCATCAACGACGGCATATGACGAATACAACCAGCGAAACTTCTGGTCGCACTGGGTGAAGAAGGTTGGCGGCAATGACTGATATGCAGAGTACCGATTTCGTCAGTCTCGAGACGGAGCGCAGCATCCAGCAGTTCCTGTATCTCGAAGCAGAGCTGCTCGACGACACCCGTTATGTCGACTGGTTCGAGACGACGTTCGCCGAAGACCTCTGGTACGTCGTGCCGACGAGGACCACGCGCGAGCGTCGTAGCTCGACCACGGAATTCAACGAGGAGAGCTTCCATCTGGGAGACACCTGGCGCAGTCTCAAGGTCCGCGTCGATCGACTCCTCACGGAGCATGCCTGGGCGGAGGACCCTGCTTCTCGCACACGTCGATATGTGACGAACATCCGCGTTCAGGATCTCGGCGACGGGAGCTACCTCGTGAAGAGCAATCTCGCGCTGTATCGCTCGCAGTGGGATACGTCAGGATATGACCTGCTCGCGGCAGAACGCCACGACAAGATTCGTCTTGTCGACGGGAAGTGGAAGGTGTCCGCGCGGACGGTCTATCTTGCGCACACCATTCTGGGCACCCCGAACCTCGCCGTGTTCCTATGAGCCAGTTTCGCGACGATGCGGCGAGGGATAGCGAGGGTTCGCCGGAGCTCGTCATCCGCAACGAGTTTGCCGAGGTCTCCGTCCGAAAGGTATGGACGCGCAACGGGGAACGCCTGCAAATCAAGTCGTTGAGGCGATCCGGCGAGGTCCTGCTGGATTCCATCGAACTGGAAAGCCTCACGTGGCAGACGCCCGAGACGTTCTCCAAAATGCTCAGCGCCTCCATCGGGCCGAGCCAGGCCGACTGAACTCATCAATGCAACGTCCTCGGAGGGTGGGCATTCTTTCTGCTCGTCCTCCGGGGCAGAGATCCAAAGGGATAAGGAACACACATGCAAATGCTCGACGACCACGTAGTGGTCATCCTTGGTGGCGGCTCGGGACTCGGACTAGGCGTCGCGCGGCACTGTCGAGAAGAAGGTGCGAAGATCGCCGTCGTCGACATCGCTGCCGATAAGGTTGCGGCCCTCAAAGACGAGTTCGGTGAGGACGTATTGGTTCTTCAGGCGGACGTCACGAGCGTCGACGACCTCGAACGAGTGAAGGCCGCGGTTCTCGACGCCTACGGCCGAATTGACGCGCTGATCGGTTGCCAGGGCATCTTCGACGGAAACGTGCCTTTGAAGGACATCGCAGTGGACCGCGTATCGTCCCTGTTCGACGAACTCTTCCGGATCAATGTCCTCGGCTATCTCCTCCCCGCCCGCATATTCGTGGACGAGCTCGAGAAGACCAACGGCGCCATCGTCCTGACCGCGTCGCAGGCGGCTTTCATCGCCGACGGTGGCGGCCTCATGTACACGGCGACCAAGGGTGCTGTGAAAAGTGCGGTCAGCCAGTTGGCGTTCGAGTTCGCTCCGAATGTGCGAGTGAACGCGGTCGCACCCGCCGGCATCGCGAACAGCCAGTTGCGCGGACCCGCGGCGCTGGGGATGGAAGCCTCGAAGCAGTCCGACATTCCCAAGGACGCGTTCCTCGACTTGTTCAAGCGGGTCAGCCTCCTTCAGGATCTGCCGACTCCGGAAGACCACGGCCCGCTGTACGCCTTCCTGGCATCGCGGCACAACAAGATCATGACCGGGTCTACAGTGCTCACCGATCAGGGTGCGTCCAACCGCTGGCTGCTGTCCGCAAACCCGCACGAGTGAGATGTAGGTCTTCCATCAGATAGGCGGGGCTCGAGCGCCGCCGGGCTGGTTGCTCGGCGGCGCCTCGTCGTTCGCCGGTTGCCCGCTCGGGTCCTGCCGATCTGCCATCCCGCCACGGCCTCATCTACGCGATCATGCCGATCGGTCAGGCGTGGCAGAGAATCGAGTTCCCACTCGGTATCCGGGGCACCCTCCTCGGCAGAATTAACGACGGTGGAGGTCAATACACTTCGGTTGCGCTGCTCACGGTTCCGTGGGGGGAATGTAGCCAACGCGGGACGACAAGCGAGCTGCTCCGTGGAGAGCAAGCTCCGCCCAGTCGTGTTCTGGGCGCTGCGCCCAGCGAACTGCAGGGACAGAAAGGCTGATTGCCGCAATCACAGCGCCGGTCGCGTCGCGAACGGGCGCCGCGACGCACATGATGCCCGGCGTCGACTCCTCGTATTCCAGACCTACGCCGTTTTCGCGAACTCGTGCCAACTCCGGCTCGAGTTCGGTGAGTGTCCTGATGCTCTTCGGGGTCAGCGCCGGCAGCTTGTCGGGGTCGGGGAACAGTCCGCGGAGCGTATCGGGCGAGAGGTAGGCGAGCAGCACCTTGCCGAGGCCGGTGGCGTTAGCAGGCAAGCGCTGTCCGATGCTGGACGGAAGTCGCAGGTTGTCGCGAGCCTCGACCTTCGCGAGGTAGAAGACGTCCGCACCCTCCAGCAGCGCGACGCTGACGGTTTCACCGCTCAGGGAAGAGAGCTCTCGGGCAGCCTCGTTCGCGGCCGCGAGCATGTCGAAGCGCGCCGAGTAGGCGTTGCCTAGTTGCAGCAGCCGCACGCCGAGCCGGAATGTGCCGCTGGTGTCTTTCTGAAGGTAGTCACGGGCGACGAGCGTGGAGAGCAGTTCGTGCACGGTGGTGCGGGGGAGCCCCGTGAGCCGCACCACCTCAGGCGCGCTCAGCGCTGTGTCGCCTTCGAGGAAGAGTTCGAGGATGTCGAGCGTGCGCACGACGGCGGGGGTCAGGCGGGGCATGACCCTATGAAAGCTCGTGATCGGCCGGCGGTGCAAATGCCCTCGTATTGACAATCCGCTCGCCGGGCTGTTCGATATTTAGAACATATACCGAGGTTTCGAACAAACTCGGTGTCAGCACTCACGGAGGGGTCGCTCAATGGCCGAGCCAGTACACGTAGCCATCATCGGATCGGGCAATATCGGGACCGACCTGATGATCAAGATCCTTCGGGGCAAGGGGATCCTCAAGGTCACGGCCCTTGTCGGCATCGATCCTGCGAGCGACGGCTTGCGACGTGCCCGCAGTATGGGTGTTGCGGGTATCGCGACCGGCGTCGATGGACTGATCGCCTCTCCCGAGTTCGAGACGATCGAGATCGTGTTCGACGCCACCTCCGCAGGTGCGCACAAGTACAACGCGGCTCAGCTTCAGGCAGCGAAGCCGAATATCCGCCTGATCGACCTCACCCCTGCTGCTATCGGGCCGTACTGCATTGCCGCGGTGAACTTGGAAGAGCACATCGACGTACCGAACCTCAACATGGTCACCTGCGGCGGTCAGGCCACGATTCCGATCGTCGCCGCCGTGGGAAGTGTCGTCCCGGTGCGGTACGCGGAGATCGTGGCGTCGATCAGCAGCAAGTCGGCGGGCCCTGGCACTCGCGCCAACATCGACGAGTTCACGGAGACGACTTCCGATGCCATCAAGAAGGTCGGGGGCGCTGAAGCCAGTAAGGCGATCATCATCCTCAACCCGGCGGAACCCCCGCTGTTGATGCGAGACACAGTCTTCACCCTCACCGATGGCGGTGACCGAGACGCGATCGAGCGTGCGGTCGCGGACATGGTCGCGAAGGTGCAGACCTACGTCCCCGGATACCGTCTCAAGCAGAGCGTCCAGTTCGACGAGATCACCACGCCCATCATCGTCCCCGGGATCGGTGAGTTCACGGGGCTGAAGACGAGCGTGTTCCTCGAAGTAGAGGGAGCCGCCCACTACCTGCCCGCTTACGCGGGCAACCTCGACATCATGACGTCCGCTGCCTTGCGCGCCGCTGAAACTATTGCGCTGCACACCCAGAACCAGGAGGAAGCGGCATGACCGGCTTCGACCCGACGACAGACAAGCTCTTCATCTCCGACGTCACGCTCCGCGACGGCAGCCACGCTGTTCGCCACCAGTACAGCGTGAAGAACGTTCGCGACATCGTGTCAGCCCTCGATGCCGCAGGCGTCGACAGCGTCGAAGTCGCTCACGGTGACGGGCTCAACGGTTCGAGCGCAAACTACGGCTTCGCCGCGCACTCCGACGTGGAACTTATCGAAGCGGCGGCGGAAGTTGCCGACAACATCGCCATCGCCACGCTCCTCCTTCCCGGCGTCGGCACGATCCACGATCTCAAGCGCGCCGCATCTGCCGGGGTCAGCTACGTTCGCGTCGCGACCCACTGCACCGAAGCGGACGTCTCCGCGCAGCACATCGAGACTGCCCGCGAGCTCGGCCTGAACACGACGGGCTTCCTCATGATGAGCGCCCTGACGACGCCGAGCGAACTCGCTCGACAGGCAAAGCTCATGGAGAGCTACGGCGCGCAGTGCGTGTACGTGGTCGATTCGAGCGGCGGGCAAACCATGCGAGACGTCGTTGACCGCGTCACCGCACTGCGAGACGTGCTGGACGTCGGGACTGAAATCGGGATCCATGCCCACCACAACCTTTCTCTCGGCGTTGCGAACTCGGTCGCCGCGGTTGAGGCGGGCGTGAACCGTGTCGACGCGAGCCTGACGGGTATGGGTGCCGGCGCGGGCAACGCGCCGCTCGAAGTCTTCATCGCCGTTGCCGACAAGCTCGGCTGGAAACATGGCACCGACCTCTTCGCGCTCATGAACGCAGCGGACGACATCGTTCGCCCACTGCAAGTCCGGCCCGTGCAGGTCGACCGCGAGACGCTGAGCCTTGGCTACGCCAATGTCTACTCCAGCTTCCTTCTGCACGCTGAAGCCGCCTCCGCGAAGTACGGCATCCCCACTATGGAGATCCTGATGGAGCTTGGTCGGCGCAAGATGATCGGTGGTCAGGAGGACATGATCGTGGACGTCGCACTTGACCTCGTAGAGAAGCAGAAGGTGGCATCGTGACGACGGCAGAACTCGCAGAGCTTGGCGACAAGCTGCTCGGCGCCTACGCATCTGGCGTTCCGATTGCCCCGCTGTCGGGCGTGAACCCCCACCTGAGCGTTGAAGATGCGTACGGGATTCAGCTCCACCAGGTAGCGGAGTGGAAGCGATCCGGTCGTACGGTCTGCGGCTACAAAGTGGGGCTCACTTCCCTCGCGATGCAGAAACAGCTCGGTGTCGATCAACCCGACTTCGGGCATCTCTTTGCGGACATGCTGTTGGATGCCTCGGCGCCGATCAGCCTGACCGGGTACATCGCCCCTCGTATCGAGCCGGAGTTCTCCTTCGTGCTCAAGCATGATCTGACCGGCCCCGGCCTCTCCGCCTCTGATGTTGCGGCAGCCATCGACCACGCCGTGATCTCCCTCGAGATCATCGACTCGCGGATCGCGGACTGGAAGATCGCGCTCCCGGACACGATTGCCGACAACGCGTCATCAGGAGCCGTCATTCTTGATGGACGCCCGATCTCGCTCCAGGACGTGGACTTTGCTTCTGTCCCGGTGACGCTCGTTCGGAATGGTGAGAACGTCGGCGAGGGGGTCGGGGCGGCCGTGCTTGGTAACCCGATCGAGGGGGCTGTGTGGCTCGCGAACATGCTCGGGTCTCTCGGTCAAACCCTCGAGGCCGGTTCCGTCATCATGGCTGGATCGATCACGGCAGCGGTCTCGATCTCACCCGGCGACACGATCTCTGCCACCTTCGGAGATCTGGGAAGCGTCGCCGCGAGCTTCACTGCGTAGCGCGATCCTGCCATCTGTGGGGCAGGCGTCGCTCGCGCCTAAGGCGCATTGCGCCGCGCTGGCCCGACGTGAGGTGGACGCCAC
>JAZQRG010000069.1:0-6677 GCA_045629445.1 Mycetocola sp.
GAGAGCTCGTGCGGACGGCGCGACGCCATGTCCGGCTCGAGCCGCACGCGTTCGAGCAGCCGGGTCACAGCAGCGTCGATCTCATCACGACCCTTCGCCTTACCGTGGATGATCAGCGGTCGAGCCAGGTGGTGAGCGATGGTGTGGTACGGATTCAGCGATGCAAACGGGTCCTGGAACACCATCTGCACGTCGCTGCGGTACTGCCGCAGTCCAGCGCCACGACGCACAACCGGCTGCCCATCGAGCTCGATGACGCCCGACGTCGGCTTCTCCAGTTGCATCAGCAGCTTCGCGAGGGTCGACTTGCCACTGCCGGACTGACCGACAAGCGCAACGGTGCGCCCTGACTCGATCGAGAAGTTCACGTCGTTGACCGCGGTGAGTGTGCGCCCCTTCCAGCCGTCACGCAGCCGGTATTCCTTCACCAGGTTTTTCACCTCGAGAACACTCATGACACTCCCCCGTCCTGATCCTGTGCGTGGCCCCGAACGAACCCGCCGCGAGCGCCGGTGAGGCTCGGGAATGACGCCAGAAGTTTCTTCGTATACGGATGCTGTGGGTTGGTATAGAGGTCGACGGCATCCCCCAGCTCCACGATTTCGCCCTCCTTCATCACGGCAATCCGGTCGCTGATCTCGAGCAGCAACGGCAGGTCGTGGGTGATGAAGATGACGGCGAACCCGAGTTCGGCTCGGAGTCGCGTGATCTCGCGGAGGATCTCGCGCTGCACGACGACATCGAGTGCCGTTGTCGGCTCGTCCATGATCATGATCTGCGGGTCGAGAGCCATCGCCATGGCGATCATCACCCGCTGGCGCATACCGCCGGAGAGTTCGTGCGGGTATGACACCAGCCGCGAGCGGTCGACACCGACGCGTTCGAGCAGTTCTGCACACTTCTCGCGGCGCTCCTTCTTGCGCATCTCGGGGCGGTGGGTGGTGAAGATGTCCTCGAGCTGCGCGCGGATGGTGATGACGGGGTTGAGGGAGTTCATCGCCCCCTGGAACACCATTGAGATCTTGTCCCAGCGGAAGGCGCGCAGGTCATCGCCGTGAAGCTCACCGAGGTCGACCGAATATCCCTCCCTCGAGTGGAAGTGAGCACTACCCGAGGTGATCATGGCCGGCGGTTTGAGCAGCCGGTTGATGCCGTACGCGAGGGTCGACTTGCCGCAGCCGCTTTCACCGGCAAGGCCGAGGATCTCGCCACGACCGAGTTCGAGCGACACGTGTTTCACGGCCTGCACAACCCGTTCGCCGCGGTACTCGACGCTGAAATCGTCGACGGTGAGCACCGGGTGCGACCTGGCCGTCGTCGCCCGGTCGACCCTTGCCTGTGCCTGTTCGCTGATTGTCACAGCTCGTCCTCCTTCACAACCTGCTTGAGTTCAGACTTCGACAGGCTCCACTTCTTGCGGGTCGCGCGCGTCTGGTTGCGCAGCTTCGGGTTGATGATCTCGTCGATCGAGAAGTTGATGAGCGAGAGCGCGGCACCGAACAGGGCGATGAGCAGCCCTGGCGGCACGAACCACCACCACGCGCCGAGCCTGAGTGCGAGTCCGTTCTGGGCGTAGTACAGCATGGTGCCCCACGTGAACGAACCGGATGCCCCGAGGCCGAGAAACGACAGGCCCGCTTCCCCGAGAATGGCGAAGATCACCGCGAAGACGGCTTGCGATGCGAGCAGCGGGATGAGGTTGGGAAGGATCTCGACACCGAGCACACGCCACGGCTTCTCGCCGGAAACCCTGGCGGCGGCGACATAGTCGCGGTTGCGCAGGCTCAGCGTGTATCCGCGCAGCACGCGCGCCGATCCGGCCCAGCCGGTGATCGCAAGCACGAGCGCGACGAGCAGGATGCTCTTGTCCGGGACGTAGCTCGAGATGATGATGATGAGCGGCAGCCCGGGGATCACGAGCATGACGTTGCTGAAGAGCGAGAATGATTCGTCGAGCCAGCCACCGGCGTATGCACCGACGATGCCGAAGAACGCGGAAAGGAAGAGCGTCAGCACACCGACGATCAAACCGATGGTGAGCGATCCGCGCGTCGCGTACGCAAGCTGGGCGAAGACATCCTGACCGGTCTGGGTCGTCCCGAGGAGGAAACCGTCTCCCGGTCCGCGAAGACCAACGTTGTCGACGGTCGACGGGTTGCCGACGAAGAGCGGCCCGAAAACGCCGAAGAGGACGATCGCGCCGGCGATGATCAGGCCGGCCGCGAGCTTCGGCGTCATCGGTGGGAGCGTCGTCTTTCGCGTGAGGACGCGTGCACTGACCGCGGCGAGTGCCGGGTCCTGGGTTGTAGTCGTCACTGTCGCTCCTAGGCGCGTGCGCGGGTGCGCGGGTCAATGAGTGTGTAGAGCAGGTCCACAAGGAGGTTCGCTCCGAGCACCGAGAGGGTGATCACGAGGAAGATGCCCTGCATGAGCGAGTAGTCGTTGCTCGACACCGCCTGCAGCAGCGCTGAGCCGATGCCCGGGTAGGAGAACACGACCTCGGTGACGATGGAACCGGCGACGACGAAGCCGAGCGAGATGGCGAAACCGGCGACCGACGGCAGCACCGCGTTGCGGGCGGCATACGTTGTCATGATCCGGCGCGGCTTGAGCCCTTTCGCCTCAGCGGTGAGGATGTAGTCCTCGCTGAGCGTCGACACCATCATGTTGCGCATGCCGAGCTTCCAGCCGCCGACCGAGGAGATCACGATTGTGAGGGCGGGAAGCGTGCCGTAGTAGAGGACGCTGCCGACGAAGTCCCAGTCGAGACCGGGGGCGGTCGTGTAGACGTCGTACCCGCCGTTGAGCGGGAACATTTGCCACATGCTGCCGAAGAAGAAGAGCAGGATGAGCGCGAGCCAGAAGTACGGAACCGACTGGAACATCGTGGTCACCGGGATGAGGTTGTCGAGCCAGGAGCCGCGCTTCCAGCCGGCGAGCTGGCCGAGCAGGATGCCGAGCGCGAACGAGATGATGGTCGCGATGCCGATCAGGCCGATGGTCCACGGCAGGGTGCGGCCGATGACGTCGCCGACGCTCGCGGGAAAGTACGCCACCGAGACGCCGAAGTCGCCGGCAAACACCTTGCCGAGGTAGTCGAAATACTGCTCCCAGATCGGAGCCTTGCTGTTCGTGCCGAGAAGCAGTTCGATGGCGTTCCGTGCCTCGGGCGAGACCGGGCCCTTCTGCGCGAGCTTCGACAGCATCATGTCGACCGGATTTCCCGGCATCCATCGGGGAAGGAAGAAGTTCAGTGTCAGCGCTGCCCAGAGCGCGACGACGTAGAACCCGATCTTCGAAAGAAGAAATTTCACGAGAAGACAACTCTCTGCTGAAGAGGGTCGGCCGGGCGGCACCGCGCTCTCGCGGCACCGCCCGATCGACCGGTGGAACTACTTGACCGGAGAAATGCTCTTCAGGACGATGCCGTTGTCCCACGACTTCCAGGACACCGGGAGCGCGTACTTGTCTTCGTTCGACGGCCAGCCGGTTGCCCGGTCGGTGTTGAACTCGGTGAGCATCGCGTTGACGTAGATCGGGATGTAGGGCATGTCGGTGACGATCTGCTCCTGGATGATCCCGTACTGCTCGGTCTGCACGGCTTCGTCGTTCGTGGCACGGGCCGTTGAGATCGCGGCGTTCACCACATCGTTGTCGTAGCGGGCAGCGTTGCCAGCGATGGCCGACTCACCCACAGGAGTGGTGTTCAGCGCGCTGTACCACTTCTCGTAGGTGTAGTACGGGTTGTTCGACGGCTGCAGGCCGATCGAGTCAAGCGACAGCTGGAACTGACCGAGCGTCTGGTTGCTGTTCCACTCGTTCCACGACAGCTGCGTGGGCTTGAGCTCAATGCCGACCTCGGCGAGCTGCTGCGTCATTGCGTCGTTGAGCGAGATGTAGTCGCTCCAGCCGGAGACCGTCTGGATTGTGAGGCTCAGTCGCTCTCCGTCTTTCTCACGGATGCCGTCGCTTCCGACGGCCCAGCCCGCTGCGTCAAGAATTCCGGCGGCCGTGTCGACGTCCGAACCGGCGGGTGCTTCAACGTGCTCGGGGTTGGCGATCCACTTCTTGTCGCGCTCGGGAAGGATGATCGTCGGTGACGCGGTCTCGGCGAATCCGCCGCCGGCGAGCTTGTTGAGCTGCTCACGGTCGATGCCGTGGTAGATCGCCTGACGGACGGCAGGGTCGGTCTGCGGACCCGTGCAGCCGAGATCCGGGTTCGAGCAGGTGAAGATCGAGGTCGTCATCGCGGGGGTGTTGATGTAGGTGAGGTTCTCGTGGTCCTTGAGAATCTGCTCGAGTCCGGGGAGGAACGAGCTCATCCAGTCGACCTGGCCCGCGAGCAACGCCGCACTGGCGGCATCCGCTGTCTCGAGGGAAATGTAGCGGACCTCGTCGATCTCCGGCTTGCCCTTCTCCCAGTAGGAGGTGTTCTTTTCGAGCACGTAGCTCTGCGCGTTGAAGTCCTTGACCTTGTACGGGCCGGTGCCGACGGGCTTGCTGTTGACGTCGGTGACCGGGTCGGTGACGTCCTTCCAGATGTGCTCGGGCACGATGCCTCGGTTGCCGAGGACGCTTGGCTCCTGCATGAATGACGGTTCGGTGAACGTGAGAACCGCGGTGGTCTCATCGATTGCCTCGGCCGTTGCGGAGAGGCCCGTTGTGTTCAGTTCGGGGGTTTCATTGACGAGGTTGAAGGTGAACGCGACGTCTTCGGCGGTGAAGTCTTCGCCGTCGCTCCACTTCACACCGTCGCGGGTGGTGATCGTGAGCTGGGTGCCGTCTTCATTCCACTCGTAGCCGGTGGCGAGCATCGGCACCGGTTCCTGGTCCGATGCCGCGTTGAACCAGTAGAGGGACTCGAAAATGACACCGAGGGTGGGCTGGAGAGCGGTCGACGAGAACGGGTTGAAGTTCTCGGTGATCGTGCCGGTAGCACCGTTGAAGACGGTGATGCTTGAGCCGGCGTCGGATTTCTCTCCGCCGCCGGATCCGCAGCCGGTCAGCGCGAGGGCTGCAGCTGCGGCGATTGCGGTGACCGTGACGCCAATCCGCTTTCTGCCGTGTGATTTCAGGGACATCTTTGGACCTTTCATCGGTGAAAAGCCACGGAAAGTGGCGAGGGTCACGGCTGTTTTTGCGAGCGAGCCTGCTGCGCGGGGCACAAGAAAAAGCCGTTGGGTACTTTCTTAGGCGACTTTATTAGGTAAGTCAAGTAACTCGGCGAGAATGGTGCGAGAGCGTGCTTGCGAGCTGCGCAGGCGTGGGGCACGACGGGTGGCTCGGGCTTGGGCCCCTGGACCCGACGATCCGCTCGGTGCGCACAAAGTGCTCTCAACGGAGCCACTCAGGTACATTTGCGCGCACTGAACGCGGGCTCTTTCGTTCAGTGCCTACGCTCGCCGTACTCCCCCCTGGAGCCGTGCCGAACCTCGACCACCAGCAGTCAGCCCCGCCACCCGCGGCTCACCAGGGCGGTGCGCACTCGCCTCACGAGCTCGCCCGGGTCGGCGAGCAGCGGGGCCGTCACCTGAATGACGATCCAACCTTGTTTGCGCAACCGCTCGATCCGCTCGATGTCGCGAATGTAGTCGGAGGCGTGCAACTGGCTCTGGTACTCGATGGCGATTTTGAACTCGGGATAGCTGAGGTCGATGCAGCCCAGGTGGCCGCCATCGCCGAAGTAGTCCCGATTGAGCACCGGCTCGGGAAGGCCGGCTCCAAGCAGATGACAGCGCGTGAGCGACTCAGGCCTCGACCACGAGTCCTCCCGGATCAGCGGTAGGGCGCGCGCGAGGTTCGCCGCACCGGTGCGGCGGCCCGCGCTGGCAGCTGCCTCGAGCTGCGGAATGGTCGCGAGTGACGGCATCCCACTGTTGACGCGGAAATAGCCCTCCCTGCGCCACGCTCGAACGAAGAAATCGCCGATCGCGACGAGGTCGAAGACGCCGAGATGGCCGAGCGAGGCCCACGTCGATGCCGGTGAGCCCAGGCGCAGGCCATCGACGGTGCCGACCGTCACCAGTGCGGCGCTGACGCGATGCCCGACCACGCCGCGCGCTCTCGGGGCAGCGGCAGGCTTGTGCACCGACACATGGATGCCGTCGTTCTCGCTCAGCGGGAGGGGCGCGCCCCACAGGAGGGCGGCGGTTTCGTGGCTGAAGAACTCGGCGTCGCGCATCCGCCGCGCGTACGCGGTCGCGGCCGCACGCGCATCACGTCGCCGCTGCTCAAACGGGTCGGATGCTGCGGCCTCATCGAGCCGAACCTGCCGCACACCGTGGAACGGGCGCTCAAGGTCGTCTCCGCGGAGGCGCCCGACCCGAACCCCGCTTCGCGCAGCCTCTCCGACCGAGAACTCGCGACCCAGCTCGCGGGGAAGTTCACTTCGTGCACGCGACATGGCGACACTCTCGCAGAATCCGCGTCTTCTCCGCCGCGGCTATCCACAGGTGGCCACCGGGTGACGGCATCCGTTCAGTGTGCGAAAAATGCTCCCAACGAAGCGGTTCAGGTACATTTGCGCGCACTGAACACAGGCGCCTTCGGTCAGTGTGAAGAAAGTGCTCTGAACGAGGGGGACGGCGTGCATTTGCGCACACTGAACCCACGGCATCCGTCCGGCACAGAGAGTGCGGCTACACCGCCTCGAGGTGCACGAGCGCGGAGTGCTCTGG
>JAZQRG010000070.1:0-2098 GCA_045629445.1 Mycetocola sp.
TGCCTCGCGGTTGGGACGAGCATCGAAATCGTCGCCGCTCCATGAAGCGTCACTCACAAATCCTCCTGATCACACCATCACAGACCAGGCGCCGGCGGCCTCTTGGCAGATCGGTCGAATGATTTCTATTGAACCATTAGCGACTAGAACGACTTGCTCGTGGACTCCCGCAGCGATTGCATGGAAGTGTCGTCCACTTTCCACAGTTCCCACCCGTCGAACGGACCTTCATCCCCGAGTCTGAACGCCGACACCACGGCCGCCGCGGCGGCGTCGGGGTCCGGGTACGTCGCACCCAAGAGAGCGCGAACCGGCGCGACCGTCACATCCATCTTCTTGCTATCGGGATCGAACAACGCCTTCACTCGGTGACCATCACAGTCGAGGTAGACGCGAATCCTCTTGCCACTGAGCGCACTGATGACTCGTGTAGATCGAGCCCGGACCGGCCCCGACTCTGCGACACGGGACAGGGTGGTCGGAGCGTCCGAGGCGTCCCTCGGACTCGAAACACGCGCCCCACTCGGACGAGGTGAACCATCGCGCGTCTCGACACTGTCCTCCTTGTTCCACACTTGCGTTCGCGGACGGGCCGTGTGCTTGGTCGCGGCGCGTCGAGAAGCTGCCGGTGCCGGGTTCGATTTCAATCGGAGACCCGAGGGACCGGAAGGCTGCACAGGGTCAGGCAATGCCTCCGACATGACGGCTTCCCACAGTGTGCCGAGACGCTGGGCGCCGAGGTGGTGAAGGGGTGTTCCCTTCACGGCTTTCTGCAATGCCTTTATCCCGGAGTTCGCCGGCAATCGTCGAGTCAGATCGTTCAGAGTTCGGATCCGCTCCAGTTGTACAGCAGCGGCCACACCCTCGGTCCCGCCTGCAGCCACCCACAGCGACCCGACCGAGTTCCATATGACGCCGTCATGGGTTTGCACAACGTCCGGGACTTCACCGAGCGAGTCGGCCAGCTCGGCTTGACTGGCGATTCCTTCGAACGCGTCGAGCGCGGCACGGAGCTGATCACCGATGCTCATCGGCTCTGTTACCACTTCGGGATTCCCGCCCAAAAGCAGGTTGAGCGCCGAGAATCGGTCGTTGCTTCCCGCCGAGAAGCGCACGACGTCGTTGTGTACAACTGAATCAGTGGCAGCGGCTCCCGCTGAGACACTGATCCGTAACGAGCCAAAACTGGATTCGGTCGCAGACTTGAAGTCGGTGCCGACGACGTCGCCGCGCAGCGCGCGGATCGGCCGCGCTGTCGGCTCTGAGAAACAACCGCTGGGGATTCCCTCACGCACGATCCAGACGTAATCGTCCTCGAGGACGACCTGGCCGTCGAACCCTTCGAACCACTGCGCCATTACACGGCCTCCATCCGCACCATCACGTCCGACAGCAGCTCACCCGCGACGGTGTCTCCCAGGTACTCGATGGCCGTCCTCTCTATTCGACTAACCTGACTCGAAGAGACACCGAGCCATGCTCCGACCTCCGCCTGGCGCTTCGGTCGCTCACCACCGAGGCCGAAACGCATGACGAGCACGGAGACCTGCCGAGGTTCGAGGATCGACAAGCATGCCAAGACCGTGTCGAAATCATCGACAGTTCCCCGTTCACCCACCTCGAGCAGGACACGACCGATCTCGGCGTGTTCGCTACCAGTGACTACGTATTCAGGCGCGTCATCGTCAACCAACCGCTGCGCGATTGCGACTACGTCTTCGGCCGTTGGCGAATCAACTCGCGACTCCGAGGGACGTGGAGGCTCAGCGAGTGGCAACAGAGTGTCCGGGCCCTGGGGAGCGGCTTGCATCCATTCACGAAGCAGCGCAGGTGCATCCCCAGGACCGACCGTCACCACTTCGGAGGCAATTCCCGTGAGTTGTTCCAGGAAGGTTCCGTGAGCCCCGTTCCTGGGATCTTCAGAACTGTTCTCCGCGAACATCACCAGGAAAGAAGCCGGTCGGCCATCGGACTTCGGCCGGATGACTCGCCCCATACGCTGAATCATCTGTCGGCGACTCTTGCTGCTCGCCAGAATGATTCCGACGTCTGCCTCGGGAACATCGACACCTTCGTCGAGAACCTTCGGGGCGACGAG
>JAZQRG010000071.1:0-6147 GCA_045629445.1 Mycetocola sp.
CCCGGTGCGCTTTCCGACAGCGAGAACGCGCTGTCGCCCGGCTCGGGCACGAACGCCGACACGTAGACGAGCGCAGCGACCTTGTCATTGGCTGACGACGCTTCACTGATCACGAGGCCGGCATAGGAGTGGCCGACGAGAACCACGGGACCATCGATGGACGCGATGACGTCGCGCACATAGGCTGCATCTCCGCTGAGGCTGCGGAGCGGGTTTGCCACAGCGACCGAGGTAATCCCCGCCCGGTACAGCTCTTCGATGACGCCATTCCAACTCGCTGACTCCGCGAAAGCGCCGTGCACGAGCACGACCGTCGGTTTTTGATCTGACATGGGTGTTCCTTTCTCGATGAACCACCCCTGTCGGTGGTTCGTCAACTTAGACAGCGCCGACATCGGAGCTGTGACAGAACCCCCGGAAGTCCTCGGTCATTGTCCTGGCTGGGTGATCGGTGGTCGGCGGGGTTTCATACCCGGCATGGGCAGGGAGAGCCGGTTGACATTCGCTCAGGTTCAGTGGCAGCTTGGACGCGTGTCGACCCGCGGATGCTGTCGGTATTCGCGGGCGAGACGGCCGCCAACCTGAAAGACTGCCAATGCGTTCCCACGAGAAGACGCAACTGGCCCCGTCGCCGCGCGAGCCGCGCCGGCCCGGCCGCATAACGTACCCGTCATCGGTTCACGATGGTCGAAGGGAATCCTCCGATCTCGATGCCGCCGTCGCGGTGTTTTCAGGAGTGCAACCGCGTTTGTTCGGCATCGCTTATCGGATGCTGGGGAGCGCGTCAGACGCGGAAGATGTTCTTCAGGAGGTCTGGGTTCGCTGGCAAAACTCGGACAGGGACAGCGTGCGGGAACCCGCCGCTTTTCTCGCCACCATCACAACGCGCCTCGCGCTCAATCTGATGACGTCGGCGCGGGTGCGACATGAAGCATACGTCGGGCCGTGGTTACCCGAACCGATCGATACCGGCGTCAATCCGGAACTGGCGGCGGAGAGCGAGGAAACTCTTGAGCTCGGAGTGCTTTTCCTCCTGGAGCGGCTGTCGCCACGAGAACGTGCAGCGTATGTCCTTCGGGAAGCGTTCGACTACCCCTATGCGCAGATCGCAGCGATTGTCGGTGTGGCCGAGGCTAATGCCCGCCAGCTGGTCAGCCGCGCACGAAAGCACCTCTCGACCGAGTCGCATCCTCTCGTTGGTGTTTCCGAGCAGCGGCGGTTCCTTGAGGCGTTTCTGACCGCGGCACAGTCCGGAGACATCCGCTCACTGGAAAAGGTGCTGTCGGACGATATCGTGAGCTACTCCGACGGAGGCGGTTTTGCCCAGGCGGCGCGAATCCCGCTCGTTGGCCGCGATCGGGTGGTCAAATTCGTTGCTGCTGTGTCCGAGTGGTTCTGGGATGACGTTGACGTGAAGTGGATTTACGCCAACGGTCGATCCGCCCTCAGGCTCGCGGCGAATGGCGAGACCTTCGCTTTGCTCACCGTCAGCGCATCGGTGAACGGGATCCACCGCCTGTTCTGGATCGTGAACCCGGCCAAGCTCGACAAAATTCTGCCCGTCGGCTGATCTGACCGGGGTCCTGCCGAAGCGCGGTCGTCCCGTTCGCACATTCCCCCGTTAGGAACCAGCGGTCACACATTGGTGACGATTCCGGTCGGTACTGATGAGCCGCGTGGCGTTTGCCGCGCGCCGTCACAGAAGGGACCAGATATGAAAATCGTCATCGTCGGAGGAACCGGGCTGATCGGGAGTCGCCTCGGAGAGCATCTCCGAGAATCAGGACACGAGGTGGTTGCGGCGTCGCGGTCCACCGGTGTCAACGCCGTCACCGGGGAGGGCCTCGACGACGTGCTCCGGGGAGCACAGGTAGTGGTCGACGTGCCGAACTCGCCGTCGTTCGCGGATGACGACGTGATGGAGTTCTTCCGCTCGTCAACATCCAACCTGGTCGCGGCCGAGGAGAAAGCCGGCGTTCGACACCACGTCGTGCTGTCCGTCGTCGGCGCTGACCGCTTGCCCGGCATTGGTTACATGCGGGCCAAAGCGCTTCAGGAAGACATCGTCCGAGGCAGCGGCATCCCGTACACGATCGTTCGAGCCACACAGTTCTTCGAGTTCATCCCGGCACTCGCCGACGGTGCCACCGAGGGTGACTCCGTGAGGCTCGCGCCGGTACGCATGCAGCCCATCGCCGCCGCTGACGTCTCGAGCATTCTGGCCGGTATTGCTGTGGAAGACGCCGCCGACGAGGTTCTCGAGCTCGCGGGTCCGGACGTGGTTCGCCTTGCCGACGTGGCTGCCGATCTGCTGCGGGCGACGGGAGACAACCGGACAGTGGTGGCCGATATGTCCGTCGGCTATTTCGGGGGCGCGGTCTCCGAGGACTCGCTGACGCCGGGCCATGACGAGTCGGTCGGCCGCCAGCTTCGCGGAGGCACAACCTTCTCAGCCTGGCTGGAGACTGTTCGACGCTGACACGAGGGCGGCGGACCGTTCCTGTCACATCCGAGCGGTCCGTCCGGTCTCAGTGAGTGAAGACCCACCAAAGGCAAGGAGCAGCGCATGCACAGGATTGTTATCGTCGGTGGCGGCTACGCCGGTTTCTACACCGCGTGGAAGCTCGAAAAGCGGCTGAAGCCGTTCGAAGCCGAATTGGTAATTATCGACCCGCGGCCATACATGACCTATCAGCCATTTCTTCCTGAAGTGGCCGCCGGCTCAATCGAGCCGCGTCATGCTGCGGTTTCACTTCGGTCCCACCTGCGTCGGACCCGCGTCATTGCCGGCGCTGTCACCATGATCAACCATGCGACACGATCCGTGTCCGTTGAGCCAGCCGATGGCCCCGAACTGACCGTGAGCTACGACACCATCGTTGTGACCGCTGGCGCGGTCACGAGAAAGCTTCCCGTCCCCGGCGCCGAGGAGATTGCCATCGGGATGAAGCACGTTGAGGAAGCCGTTGCCATCCGCGACCGGCTGCTCACCGCGTTTGACCGGGCCTCCGTTCTCGAACCCGGACCGGAGCGGCAACAGCTGCTGACCGTTGTCTTCGTCGGTGGCGGCTTCTCGGGAGTTGAGGGCTTCGGCGAGTTGCTGTCACTCGCAACCGCACTTCTCCGGTCATACCCGGAGATCGCCTTCTCGGAACTATCCTTCCATCTCGTCGAAGCCAGTCCACGGATTCTTCCGGAGGTGACTGAAAAACCGGGCCGGTGGGTGGTCGAAACACTTCGGGCCAGAGGCGCGCACGTCCACCTCAACACCCGAGTCGTTTCGGCAGTGAACGGTCGTGTCGAGCTGTCGACCGGTGAGGCGTTCGACGCGAACCTGATCGTGTGGACGGCGGGGAACGCCGCCCACCCGATTATCGCCAAGCACACCGATCTGCCAACGGATGACCGTGGTCGCCTCATGGTGCGCGCTGACCTTCGAGTCGGGACGAGCGATCTGCCGGTCGCAGATGCGTGGGCTGCCGGGGATAACGCGGCCGTCCCCGATCTCGCATCCGCAGCATCCGGTTCATATACGGTGCCCAACGCCCAGCACGCCGTTCGACAGGGGAAACGTCTTGCGGGCAACATCGTCGCGTCGTTGAGAGGTGAGAGCCCCCGTCCGTACCGACACGACTCACTCGGGGTGGTCGCGACCCTCGGACTGGGCCGGGGGATTTTCCAGTACAAGCGAATCGTCATCACTGGCCTGCCCGCGTGGCTCATGCACCGCGGCTACCACGTGCTCGCCATACCGACCTGGGAACGAAAGCTCCGCGTGTTGGCGGTATGGCTGACGGCGGCACTGACGGGAAGGGACATTGTGTCCCTGCTGTCGGTGCAGGAGCCGCGAAAGGCTTTCGTTCTCGGAGGAGTTCCTCATGCCCGTTGACCGTCGTCCTCGCGGCCCATCCCTGAGCGACCGGGCCAGCTCCCGGTTGCTGAACCTCCGCGTCTTCGGACGACGCATCGGCGACGTGAGGGACGTGGCGCGCCTCCGGACCGTGCCGAACCACTGGACGACGATGCTGGGAGTTGTGACGGTGACCTGCGTCACCGTCGTCACGGTGACGGGGGTCATGCTGATGTTCTTCTACGTTCCATCGAGCGACTCCACGAGATACGTCGGTGCGTATACGGCGCTGGATGGCGCCGAGGTCTCACAGGCGTTCGCATCGATGATGCGCATTAGCTTCGACGTCCCTGGCGGGCTGCTCCTTCGGCAACTTCATCACTGGTCGGCCCTGTTGCTGCCCGCAGCGGTTCTGCTGCAGCTCGTCGCATCCTTCTTCACCGGCGCCTTTCGTCGACCACGACGAGGCATGTGGCTTCTGCTCTTCGGGATCTACGTTGCCAGCCTTGCGGGGGGCTGGAGCGGATATGCACTGCCGGATGACATGCTCTCGGGCACGGGCCTGCGAATCACCGAGGGCATCATTCTCTCGATCCCGGTCGTCGGTACCTGGCTGGCGAACCTGTTCTTCGGCGGTTCCTTTCCCGGCTCGGTCATTCAGAATCTGTACCCGCTCCATGTGGTCGTTGTTCCTGCGGTTCTCCTCACGCTCCTCGTTCTTCGAGGGCTCGCCGCCTGGCACCACAAGCCCCCGCAGTTTCCCGGTGCGCAACGCTCGGAATCTAACGTCGTCGGCGTCCCACTGATCCCTCATGCCGCAACCCGGGCGGCCGGTCTCTTCTTTCTCATCACCGGGATCCTCGTTCTCGTGTCGGCGACCGTGACCGTGAACCCTCTCTGGCTGTACGGGCCAGCCTCGCCCGGGGACGCCTCGGCCGGCAGCCAGCCCGACTGGTACACCGGCTTCCTCGATGGTGCCCTTCGTCTCGTGCCGTCCGGCTGGGAGATCGAAATCCTCGACCACACCCTGTCGACCGCTCTCCTCGTGCCGTTGGCCGTCGTCACCCTGTACCTCCTCGCGATCGCGGCCTACCCGTACGTCGAAGAGTGGATCACGGGCGACCGTCGCGATCACCACCTGCTCGATCGCCCTCGAAACGCCCCCACCCGAACCGGGATCGGTATCGCCGCGATTCTCTTCTACGGGGTGCTGTGGGCGGCCGCGAGCGCCGACCTCATCGCAACACATTTCTCGCTCGCGCTCGAACAGGTCATCGTTGTCCTCAGGGTGATGCTTCTCGTGGCGCCGCTGCTCGGCTTCGCCCTCACGCGCCGAATCTGCCTCGCCCTCCAACGAAAAGACAACGAAGTACTCCTCCACGGTTTCGAGACAGGCCGCATCGTGCGACTTCCCGGTGGTGAGTACGTCGAGATCCACCAGAGCGTCGACAGATTTGAGCAATTTCGGCTCGCGCAGACAGACGGCGATCGCGCGTTCGACGTGCACCCCGACGAGCGCGGGAGGGTGAGGTGGTCACAGCGACTGCGTGCGGCGTTGTCCCGGTTCTTCTTTGAAGACCGTATTCGTCCCGTTGAACCGGGTCTTTCTGCGCTCGAAGAATCACACCACGGTTCGGTCACAGCGGACGAGCACGTCTTGTCATAGCTGGTGGGAGGGCGTGACAGTGCTCCCTCCGACCATCACCCGCAACCGAAGGGAACAGACCATGTCACCGAACACTCTCGAGCCGGAAGCTCAGGCTCTCGCCGAAGCAACATCGCACCCGCCGTTTCTCTACCAACTCGGGGTCGACGGCGCCCGGAAGGCCCTCGACGACATCCAGGCAGCGCCGGTTGCCAAGCTCGATATCGACGAGGAATGGATCACGGTTCCGGCGGACGTTGGGGATGTCCGCGTTCGCATCGTGAAGCCGGTCGGAGCCGCGGCCACTCTTCCCACGGTGTTGTACGTCCATGGCGGGGGATGGGTTCTCGGTAATGCCGGAACACACGATCGCCTCGTCCGGGAACTCGCCGTCGGGGCCGATGCCGCTGTGGTGTTCGTTGAGTACAGCCGATCGCCCGAGGCTCGGTATCCCGTTGCGATCGAGCAGGCATACGCCACGGCCCAGTGGATCGTGCGCAATGGAGACTCGAAAGGGCTCGATGCTTCCCGCCTCGCCATTGCCGGCGACAGTGTCGGTGGCAACATGGCGACCGCGGTGGCGATCCTTGCCACGCAGCGCGGCGACGTGTCGTTCATCCACCAGTCGCTGTACTACCCCGTCACCGACGGT
>JAZQRG010000072.1:0-2825 GCA_045629445.1 Mycetocola sp.
CCCAACTCGCACGCACGGTCAACGACCTGGGCGCGCGGATCGCGACCGATGCGAGGCTCAGTGCGAAGCTCGACGCGTGGGTGACGGATGCCGCGGTGTACCTCGTCAACACGTACCGCCACGAGATCGCCAGTGTGATTACGGAAACGATTGAGCGTTGGGACCCTCGGGAGATGAGCGAGAAGATCGAGTTGCAGGTCGGCAGAGACCTCCAGTTCATCCGCATCAACGGCACCGTCGTCGGCGCTCTCGCCGGGCTGGCCATCTACACGGTGGCGACACTCGTCTTCGGCGGCTGACGGGCCGCGCCGCGACCGACGGCCTCGAACCTCCCTGCTCGGCCAGAAACGGCCGCGCAACCGGAGGAACTCGCGCCCTTTCTGTCCGAGCGAATGCCCCGCGCCAGCCGCTTCCGCCCGAGCAGCGCAGCGCGTGCGGATGCCGTTGACCTCCCCAGCGAGACGGTGTCACGATGAGACATGGCCGATCTCAAGACCCAGCCCCACGACGGTGACCCCCAGGCGCTGATCGAGACGATCGAGGACGAGCGCAAACGCGCTGACGCCGCGCGCCTCGTCCACCTGATGGCCGAGGCGACGGGCGAGAAGCCCGTCCTGTGGGGTCCGTCGATCATTGGCTTCGGTTCATTCCACTATCGGTACGCAACCGGTCGTGAGGGCGACACCATGAGGGTGGGTTTCGCCCCGAGGAAGACCGCGCTCACGCTCTACGGCCTGCAGGGCCACGCCAGGAGCGAGGAACTCCTCGCCACGCTCGGAAAGTTCACACTCGGCAAAGGTTGCGTCTACATCAAGCGTCTCGACGACGTCAACGAGGACGTTCTGCGCGAGCTGGTCGCACACGCGTACACGGACGCTTCACCCAACTCGAGCAGCTGAGCAACGCGGCCGGGTCAAGAGGGCCTGAGCTCAGCCGACCGGGTTACCGTGGGCGTCTCGGAACGAAAGTTCCGGCATCCGCCTGGCGATGATCTGCAGTGCAGCGTAGCCGTCTGGGGTCGTCGGTGGCCAAACCCAGTCCGTCACCTGCAGCGCCGAGGGCAGTGCCGCCTCGAACAGGTCGACCTCCACGCCCTTCCTCAGGTGCTTCGGAGGAACGACGATCTCAAGCACCCGACCGTGCGCGTGCAGCGTGGCAAACCGCATCCGTGAGCCGGTCTGGTCGTCGCGCACGATGAACTCGCGCGTCTCAGGGTCAAGCGGGGGAATCTCGGTGGTGTCGAAGCGCTCGGACTCGGAGGAGGAGAAGACGTTGCCGAGCCGCTTGCCGAAGAGAGCGAGCACAACGATGATTGCCACAATCGCGAAGATGCCGAAGATCCACTGGCCTCCGGGGATGCTGTCAAACATGTCTTAGTCCTCGGGGCGACCATGTCGCCGGCCTCGTGCGTGGAACAGGGATGGTGGACCTAAGGAGATTCGAACTCCTGACCTCCTCGATGCGAACGAGGCGCGCTACCAACTGCGCCATAGGCCCTGATAGAAAAAGATTATCACGCTCTTCAGGCGGTCAAACCCACTAGCTTGCCGCCCGGCGTCGCTGAAGCAGCGCGGTGAGATCGGTCGGAGCGATCTCGGCGTCGTTCACGACGCCCATTCCGGCGAATCGACTTGGCTGCTCCTGTGGACGCAGTTCGCTCTCCTCCGGGACGGCAGCAGCCGGGGTTGCCCTGGCAGCCGGGGCAATGGACGCGACTTTGGGCGCCATCTCGGCCGCGCGCTCAGCGAGAACCTGGGCGAGGGCGGCGCGACGCAATGCGGCATGAGCGTCAGCCTGCGCGATGGTCTCGGCTGCGGCCGAGCCCTGCGAGAGGTGCAGCGGCCGCGGCAGCGGTGTCGGCGTCCAGGTGGCCTGCACGGCGACCGTCTCGTCGAAGCTGACCGGTTCGAATGCCTGCGACACCCGTGCGACCTCGGGGACGGCGACCGATACTCCGGTCCGTCGCGACACGCGGGCCATCCGGGCGAGCATCGCGATGCTTGTCGTCGCTGCGAGAGCGCCTCCCGCGAGGAGCAGCACTGAACCACCGGTCGCGAACATCCAGCCACCGGCGCCGACCGCGCCAAGCGACAGGAACAGAACCAGGGTTGTCGCCAGACGTGCGCGGCGACGCGCCCTCTTGAGCTTGAGTCGTGCTGCGGCAGCGCGCCGAGCCTGCCGAACCTGTTCGGTCAGCGCGGCCTGCCGAGCCTTTTCCGCTTCACGCTGGGCCTCGACGAGGGCAAGAGCCTCGAGCCTGGCCTTGAGGAGCGCTTCGGCTTCGTACTTCTTGAGAATCTTCTGCTGCTCAGCGACACCGCGTGCGGTCGTTTCGACCTGGACCTCGCGCGGCACCTCTGAGGTCTCGGCGAGAATGCGCAGCGTCTGCTGCAACCGAACCGCGTTGCGCTCGGTCGCGAGAAACTCATTTCGCCGAAGCCAGGTCGGCATGAGGTAGACGATCCAGAGCGCGGCGGCGATCGCAAAGACGATCCCACCGCTCAAGAGTCCACTGCCAGCCATGGCTCCACGCTACGAGGGAACGGACACGACACGCCGCATTGCGCGGGGTGTGTCACCCGGAAGTTGAGGTTGAAGGTTTAAAAAAGCGCTGGTGGTGGCAGAAGTGGAGTTTCTGCGGCACGTCTGTCGAATTCCGGAACGGTTGCGGCATCCGGTGGCACCTGTCCGTCCTTCCAACGGCGAAGCACACCACCGGGCACTTCCTCGCGGACGAGACCGAAGCAGAAGTGATCGCGCCAGTCACCGTTGATGTGAATGTAACGCCGACGGAGCCCCTCGTACCGGAAACCGAGCTTCTCAAC
>JAZQRG010000073.1:0-6943 GCA_045629445.1 Mycetocola sp.
GAGAACGCCAGCCCCCTCGGTGTGAGCAAGAACTTCGAACAGGCCGTTCTTGCGACCTCGGGTGACTTCGTGGTCCTCTGCGACCAGGACGACCTGTGGCACCCGCAGCGCATCGAGCGCGCGCTCGCTGAATTCGAGGCCCGGCCCGAACTGACGCTGCTCTTCTCGGACGCACGGATGGTCGATGCGCAGGGCAAGCCGCTCGGATACTCCCTGTTCGACGCCCTCGAGATCAGCGAATCCGACCGCGCAGCGATCCACAACGGGAGCGCGTTTTCGACCCTTCTCCGGCGCAACATCGCCACAGGCGCGACGATGGCGTTCCGGCGGTCGCTGCTCGACGTTGCGGCGCCGTTCCCCGTCGAATGGGTTCACGACGAATGGCTCACGGTACTCGCGGCAGCCGTCGGGCAGGTCGATTTCCTCCCGGACGCACTCATCGACTACCGGCAGCACGGCGGCAACCAGATCGGTGCACGCGAGCCGAGCTTCAGCCACAAAGTGCGACGCGTGCTCCAGCCGAGGGGCGACCGCAACCGGGACCTCGCCGTCCGCACCGGCATCCTGGTCGACAAATTAACCGCTCTCGGCAGCGCTGTGAAGTCCGCAGACCTCACGGCCGCGCGCGGCAAGCTTCGCATCGAACGGATGCGTGCCGACCTGCCCGCAAACCGGCTCGCCCGGGTGCTCCCCGTTTTGAAAGAAGCCCGCAGCGGCGACTACGCGCGGTTCACGAGCCAGGGCAGCACCGAGATCCTGCGGGACCTGTTCCAGCCGAAATAGCCGGCGGGCGCAAACCCTGCTGTTACTCGACCGGTACCGGTGGATGGGGGCCCGCGCGGAGCCGCGTGCGCCAACTCATGTTCTGTGACGCCTTCATGGCACACACCACGAGGAGGATCCAGCCAGCGTCGACGAGGATGAAGCTCTCCGCGGCGCTGGTGGCGATGAGCGCGACGAGAATCAGGGCCGGCCAGGTGTAGGTCACGGTGCGCCGGTTCGACGCGAGCAGCCAGGACCTGACGAACGCGAGCAGCAGCAGCGCGATGAAGAAACACAGCCCGACGATTCCGACCTGAAGATAGACGTCGAGGAAGGCGTTGAGCGCTGTGTCATGGTCGCGGAGAAGCGCGTTGTTGATGTAGCTGTACGGGGCGACGTCCTGCCAGAAGCCCGTCCAGCCCCAGCCTTCGATCTGGTGAACCGGCACAAGCTTCCAGGCCTGGAACCAGAGAAGGTAGCGGTACTCGAACTCGCTGCCGGCGTTGAGCACGTTGAGCACGCGGATCCGCGAGAGGAAAGTCACATAGAGCACGATGAGTGTAAGGCCGGCGAGGGCGAACTGCAGCGTGCGCCGCGTCGCCGTGGGCGCTTGCCGCAGGCCGTAGAGCGCGAGGGCCGCCATGCCGAGCGCGATGCCGACGAGGACGGTGACGGGGGACTGGCTGAGACCAAGCGACGCGGCGGCGACCACGAATGAGTAGGTCAGCACACCGCGCGACACCGATCGTGTTCGCCACTCGATGATGAAGGTGACAAGCGCGATGAGCGCCATAAACCCGAGCATGTTGCGCGTGCCGAAGATGCCCTGGATCGGTCCACCCAATGCGATGCTGCCCTGGACGCCGAGGAACGGGAACGGCATGTCGAGGAGAAGCCCCGACAGCACCTCGACCGCGAGGGAGAGGGTGAGGAGGGCGCGGAGAACGGTTCCGACCGAACGCACGATCTGGATCATGTCGCGGGTCAGGGCGACCGTGAGTCCGAGAAAGGCAAAGGCGATCTGATAGAGCGAACTCTCGAGCGTCACCCACTGGTGGTCCGTCCAAAATGTGGACAGCAGGCACCAGCCCACAAAAGTGAGGATGGAGATCGGCAGCAGGCCGTGCCATTCGATCGTGTCCCACCGCGCGACGATCACAAGCACGGCGAGGGGAACGAGGGCGATGAGCACACCGACCAGCCCGTTCCAGCCGAGCAGCGACCGAATCAGCGGAGTGGCGAACGCGACACCGAAGATCGTGAGGCTGAGCGCCGCGGCCGCGTGGGCGCTGCCGAGCCCGCGAATAAGCGTGGTGAGGACCGGATGCTGAGGCAACGGGCGCGGAGAGGTCATCGGCTCGTTTCGGCGGCGATCACTGGCGTGAGAATGGGCTTCGCGACGGCATCCATCACGGGGTACTGCTTGGTCTTCAGCGCAAGAGCCACGATGAGCACCCACCCGGACTCGATGAGAATACGGCTCTCCGCCACTGACTGCACGACGAGCACGACCGCAACGAGGATCGGCAGGAGCGAGAGCACCGTGTACGGGCGATCGTCGCGCAGATCGAAGCGCGGCCGGTCGACAGCGGCGAACCAGCTGCGCCAAAGCACGGAGACGATCACAGCGGCGAACAGGACGACGCCGACGACGCCAAGCTGCAGCCACACGTCAAGCCACGCGTTGTGCGCGTGCAACTGCTCGACACCGTTACGGATGACGAGGCCGTCGAAAGGCTCCACCCAGCCGATCCACGGGCTGGAGTAACCCCAGCCAAACCATGGGCGCTGCTGGGCCAGCTCGATGACATCGGCCCAGATGCCGATCCGGCCGGTGAGGTCACTGCTCTTGCCGAAGAGCGCGAGAAAGAGGTTGCTGAAGACGGTGACGAAGAGGATGCCTGCTGCCGCGAGAGCGGCGAGGCCCAGATAGACGGCGGTGCGGGCGCGCGGGGTCGTGCTGCGCCTCATCAGCAGCGCGGCGCCGAGCACGACGGCCGCGACCACAGCGGCGAGAATCATGGTGCTCGACCGGGTCAGACCGAAGATCACGACGGCGAGAGCCAGCCAGGCAATGCCCCACCCGCGTCGCACGCTGCCGGCAGCGAGCTGAAGGCCGAACACGATAATTCCGAGCAGCGCGACGACAGCGAGGAGGTTGGAGTTGCCGAGGATGCCCTGGATGCGTCCGCCCTCGAACAGCAGGTTGCGTGACCACATCGCGAGGAGCGGCGGTTCTTTCCCACCGAAGTCGACGAAGAACGGAAGCACAGGAGCCCGCACGACGAGTGCGACCCAGAGCTCGAACACAATCGACAAACCGAGCACCCACTTGAGCGCGACCGCGAGAACACGGACGAGCTCAGTCCAGTCGAGCACGAGCGCGAGGTAGACGCCGACGATGGTGGTCAGGAGGGTTCCCGTGAGCGTCAGCAGCGACGCGGACGGATACGCCGACCATGCCGCCGAGAGCACAGCGAACCCCAGGAAGGCGATCAGCGCCTTGGGTAGTCGTGACCTGTCGAGCCTGGGGCGCACCCGGATCATCATCACGACGCACGCGAGAGCCACAACGATCGCGGCAGCCCCGAAGCCCCAGATGGTCATCAGATTACGGATGCCGTCACCCGCGAATGCGATGAACAGCGCCAGTGAACCGATCCCCGTTGCCCAGAGGCGCTCGGTGGAGAGCGCGGCCGGCGGCAGCACGGGGGACGTCGTCATGGGTTACAGGTTATCGCGGTTCCTTCCACTTCCTTCGGCGTGCTTTCACCTGCGTCCACCGCGCCCTGGTGGTGGCGGGGTTCCTCGAAGGTTCCGCCAGCGTCTCGCCAGGCCGCGCCGCACCCGCACAGCAAACCCGGTGGCAGGGGTCGCCGGGGGCTTGGCGGCAGGGACGGTGCGGTTTTCGGCAGCGCGTTCAAGCTCGGTCGCCCACCGTTTCGTGATGGCCTCATCCGAGTATTGCGCCGACGTGCGAACCGCACTTCGCCTCATCGCCTCGAGCTTGCGCGGCGGGAGCTGGACCAGTCGGCGGATTGCGTCGCTGAGCGCGTCGACGTCGCCGGCAGGAACGAGGAACCCGTTGACCCCGTCCCGAATGATGTCCGCGGGCCCGTACGGGATGTCGTAGGCGATAGGAATGCAGCCGGCCGCCATCGCTTCAACGAGCACGAGCGGGAAACCCTCACTCCGGGAGGACAAGAGGAGGAAGGAGCTCTCGCGAAGGTGAGAGCTGGCATCCGGTTGGTATCCGTGGAGGTGGATCCCACCGTCGGCTTGCCGGACCGCCGCCTCGATCTGGGACCGTTTGGGGCCGTCCCCGTAGATGTCGAGCGTCACCGGTGTGCCATCTGCTCGAGCTGCGGCAACGGCGCGTACTCCGTGGTCGACCCGTTTTCGGTCGTCAAGCGCCGACAGCATGATGCCGGCGTTCGCGTTCCGGGGGACGGGGGCCGCCGACGACCGTGGCACCTCGCGGCCGTTGGGAATCACCGCGGTGCGCGCCTTCGGTCCGAGCAGGGGGAGCGCATCAGCGCGCTGCCGCTCGGTCAGGAAGACGAGGAGGCTGAACGCCCCTGGCTTCTCAAAGACCGCGGCGCGGGACGCACGAATGCTGCGGCCGTTCGCGCCCAGGTGGGATCCGTGGAGCACGTGCGCGGTGATCACACTCGATCGCTTGTAGCCGACCATGAAGCGTGCGCTCGTCTTGCTGTCGATGATCATCGTTGCCTGATCACCGTTTCGGACCTCGTCGAGCCACCACCGGTACAGCGCCCACGCCCCGTTCCACGCCTTCACCGGCGCACCGGTCCGGTCGCAGAGGACGATAAGCCGTCCCCCGGGGATCCCGCGCGTTGTGAGGTCACGACGGTCGCTCACCGCGAGGCTGCCGTCATTCCGGTAGTGGTCGACCTGCAACTCCACCGATCCGTCATCGGTGTAACGGGTGCGGCTCATCTCCGTGCCACTGCGCATCCCGGAGAAATATGCCTCGTTCTGGTCAAGCGGTTCAAATCCCTCGACCACTTTGCGGCCTGGAACGGATGCCGCGACGTCGGCATAGTCCTCGGGCGACGGATGAGTGCGGAGCCAGTCCCACACGTTCAGCAGCCGCATGCCGTCGATGAGCTGCGACGCCTCCCGCAGACGGCGCTCTACCTCGGGGTAGTCGGGACGGGCATCAAATGTCAGCACATCGACGCGGACGCCGCCCAGCCGGACGAACGCCCTTGACCGGTGGAGGAGCGCTCCGGTCATGCCCCCGAATGCGTCCGAGATCCCCCACGTGACGGCATAGTGGCGGCCTGGACGCAGGTCAATCCGAGGTGACACAGCACTCCTTTCCAATGGAATCGCGGCCGTGGGCCGGTTCGACTGCGAAATGATACCTGAGCGAAATCCCGCGAGACAGGGCCCTTGACGGCGGCGGCGAAGCGGACCACGGAGGTGATCAGGGAGGTGATCAGGGTGAAAGGTTTCGGGCGCCAGGCCTAGACAACCCCGGCGCGGTCGTGCTGCACTTCTGGGACTTGACCCCTCACCGTGGAGGAACAATGAGCAGGATGACCCTCGCCGCCGGATTGGCCGCAGTGGTGATGACCCTCAGCGCACTGTCTGCCGGAACCGCCAGCGCGGCTCCGGCAGCGGAAGTGGCCCGGTCCGCTGCCGGAGCGGTGTTGCCATTCGCCGTCGCCGACGGGACCTACACCAACCCGCTCACCCTGACACTTGCCGATGGTCGCGCGGCCGAACAGTGCGCCGATCCCGACGTCATCCGTTCCGCCGATTCCGCTGAACAGGCCTGGTACCTCTTCTGCACCCGAGACGCGCTCGACGCCACCGAGAAGAACCCGGACGGGTCGTTGCGGTTCTACAGCATCCCCACCTACCGCTCGACCGACCTCGTGAACTGGCAATTCGTCGCCGAAGCGCTCCCCGAAAAGCCAGCGTGGATCGGGGCAGGCGACATGTGGGCGCCAGACGTGATCTACCTGAATGGGAAGTACCACCTGTACTACACGGCGACCGAAACGACAGTTCCCGGCGGCGGTTCGGCCATCGGGGTGGCAACGGCGGATACTCCCGCCGGACCATGGACGGATGCCGGGGGCCCGGTCGTCGAGCCGATGGCGCCGCCGGCGGGCTCGAAGCCGGAGGATCGCCGCTGGGTCTTCGACCCCGAGGTAATCACTGCAAACGGGCAGAACTATCTCTACTTCGGCAGCTACTTCGGTGGGCTCTCGGTGCGGGAACTGAGCGACGATGGGCTGAGCACCGACCCGGCCAGCCAGGTCGAAGTGGCCATTTCAAACCGTTACGAAGGCACGAACGTCGTGCAGCACGACGGCTACTTCTATCTGCTCGCTTCGGCGACAGACTGCTGCCGAGGACCCCTCACCGGCTACGCCGTCTTCGCGGGCCGCTCGGCAAGTCCGACGGGGCCGTTCGTCGACCGGACCGGTGCGTCACTCCTCACCGGCCGTGTCGGGGGAACTCCGGTTCTGCACCAAAACGGTAACCGCTGGATCGGCACTGGGCACAACTCGGTCGTGACCGACCTCACCGGCACCTCGTGGATCGTCTACCACGCGGTCGACCGTACCGACCCGTACCTCGTTGAAGGTGGCACGTACACGAAGCGGCCGACGCTGATGGACCGGATCGATTGGGTAGACGGCTGGCCGGTGGTACGGGGTGGCAGCGGCCCCTCCGACACGCCGCAGCCGGCGCCGGTGACGCAGCCGGGACAGGGATCGAACCCGGCGCCGGTGCTCGTGGACCAGCCGCAGCCGGGAGACATCATCCCGGCGCTCTCAGACGAGTTCAACGCTGATGTACTCTCACCGCAGTGGTCCTGGATTCGCCAGCCGGATGCCTCCAGCTTCGGCATCGAGGATGGCGCGTTCCGGTTTGACACCCAGGCCGGCGACCTCAGCCCCGACCCCGGTGCCGCGGGCTTCCTCGCCCAAGCCGCGCCGGAGGGAGACTACGTCGTCGTGACGAGACTGGCGGTGGCGGGTCCGTCAGAGGGTTGCTGCCAGAACTATGTCCAGGGCGGCATGGTGATCTATGCGGATGACGGCAACTTCATCAAACACGTCGTTTCGTCGATCTTCGAGACCCGTCAGACCGAATTCGCGAAACGGCAGAGTCCCGTTCCCGCGGACTACCCGGTCTA
>JAZQRG010000074.1:0-2873 GCA_045629445.1 Mycetocola sp.
CAGCTCGGTCAGGATCGCTCGACTGCAAAGCCCCGGCGGCCTGTGCCGTGACGATGATTCCCGTGAGGTGGTGGGCGGCGATGTCATGGAGCTCACGAGCCATCAGGGCCCGCTCTTCCCTCACCGCATCCTGCGCGAGGCGAACTCTCTCCCGCTCCGCGGCATCCGCTCTCTCGCGCAGCGCGTCGACCAGACGCACGCGACTGTCGTCGATTTCCGCGAGAACCACGGCAAGGCCGAAAGTCAGCGCACCGCGCAGTAGCGCGAACGGGAGAGCCAGCTGGTTTGGCACCTCAATGCTGGCCGGCACGGTGAGGAGCGTGACAGCGACCGAGGCAAGAGCGACAACGGATGGAATGAGATACCGGGCCGGCGCTCGCCGCATGCGGGCGAATGTGTAGACGGCGACCATGACGGCAAAGGTGCCGGTGCTTGCCTCGCCCGCTGAGATGAGCAGCATGACCGCGTCGAGGGCGGCGGTCGCGCCGAGAGCGAAGCCGGGTGCGCGGTAACGCAACGCCAGAATGGGGGCCTGGGCCAGGACGATGACGCCGGGCAGCCACGGGTTCGCCTGACCGGCGGATGCTCCCTCGATGACGACGACGCCGATCAGGTAGCCGAGTCCGAGGAGCGCTGTCACGATCACGGGAATGCCCCGCCAGAGTGCGGTGCGAACGCTGCTCTGGCGGGGCGATGTGATCATTCGACCATTGTCCGGCACGGCGACCTCAGATGTCACGGGATCGCATCGCGACTCCCGCAGCTGCTGTCACGGCGGCAACGAGGACGGCAAGGACGCCAACGGCCGCCCATGGGGCAATGGCCGCTCCCGTGCCCGACGAGACGGCAGCCTGCCCGAGTGAGAGAGGCAGCGCCTGTGCCCAGACCGGCAGCGACCCGACGACGACCTGGGTGGTCGCCTGCAGGATGAGTTCCCCGAGAAGCAGCCCCAGTGTCACGAGCACTCCCGCGAGTTGACTGCGGGTGAGGATGCCGATTGCCAGTCCCAGAAGCGCGAACAGGGCGACAACAATCGCACCTCGACCGAGCACTCCGAGGAGGTCGGGGATGCTCGCGGCAAGTTCCGTGCCCGCAAGCACGAGCGAGAGCGCCAGTGTTGCCATGCTCACGATGGCGTAGAGAAGTCCAACGACCAGACCTCCCAGCGCCATGGCCCCGACCTTTGCCGTCACGATCCGGCCGCGTTTGGGTTGCGCGAGGGCCGTGGGCACAATCCCTCCGAACCGGTAGTCGGTCGTGCCGGCGAGAACACCGAGGATGAGAACCGCCAGCACAGCAATGCCGATGGATCCGGCGCCCATTGATGAACCGAGCGGACTGACGGCTGCGAGTTGCGCCGCGCCCGACGTGAGTTCGAACGAAGGAAGGTCATCGCCGAGCGCTTCCCGACCGGGGCCGATGGCACCGCTCGCGAGTGCGGGCAGAACGGTGACGAGCGTCACCTGGGTTGCAATGAGTCCGGCGACGCCGACGGCAACCGCCGCCTTCGTTGCCCTCGTCGTTGTCAGTTTAAGAATCTCTGCGCGGATCATCACCGCACCCCCGAACTTGTTGCGGTGAGCTCGAGATAGTAACTCTCGAGGTCACCTCCGTGTGCATGGACTGTTGAGCGAAGATCGCCAGCTGCAGCGACCTTGCCCTGTGCGATCACCACGATGTCATCGGCGACGAGCGCAACCTCTGACAGGACGTGAGATGACAGGAGGACCGATCCGCCGGCATCCGCGAATGAGCGGATCAGCTGACGAAGCCAGTGCATCCCAGCGGGATCGAGCCCGTTGGCCGGTTCGGCGAGGATCAGGATGGATGGTTCGCCGAGCAGGGCCGCTGCCAGGGCGAGGCTTTGCCGCATGCCGAGGGAGTAGCCACCGATCCGGCGGTCGGCCGATGAGCGCATGTCGACGTCATCGAGCACCGCGTCAATACGCGGAGAGTCGACGCCGATCTGGGCAGCGGCGATGCGGAGGTGCTCCCGACCGGTGCGTCCGGGATGCAGTCCAGCGGAGTCAAGAAGAGCGCCGATCGTCTGTGCCGGCCGCTCAAGGTCGTGATAGGGCCGACCGTGGATGAGCGCTTCACCGCTGTCCGGAGCGGCGAGGCCGAGAATCATGCGGGTAGTGGTGGTCTTTCCGGCCCCGTTGGGACCCAAAAGACCGACAACCCGGCCGTCGAGTACGTCGAAAGAGACGTTCTCGACCGCTGGCTGTCCGGAGAAGGACTTACTCAGCCCGCGAATCGCGAGAGCTGGTGAGGTGGGATTTGTCATATCCCCAGCCTGATGACGGCGTCCGATGTGCGCCCCATCCGCAAGGACAGTCCTCATCCTGTCCTCGCGGCTGGGGCGCTGGGATAGGCATCGGGCGAGGCTGGAGGCATCCACTCGGGAGGGCATCCTTCCGGCTTGAACCGCCTGACGAACAAGGGAAGTAATGACATGCACACCAACGAAGAACAGGCTCAGAACACCGTTGACTCCGCGCGGAAGCCCTCTCAGGGTCGCGGCGCCGCCCTCGTCGCGGCGACGAGCGTGCTCGCCGTCGGTGCGCTGGTTGCCGGCGCCTGGGGCGCCGGTGCATGGTCAAGTCCTGCAGCGGTCGAGACGACGAGCTCAGCATCGAGTGCCGTCATCCAGGACGACCTCGACGGCCTCGTCGACCTGGGTTTCCCTGGCGCGCTCGCGTCCTTGACCAGCCCGAACGGGCATCACGATGACTACGTTGCGGGAGTGGGAAACCTCGAGACCGGTGAGTCGGTGCCCGTCGACGGCGAGGTGCGGATCGGGAGCAACTCGAAGACGTTCACCGCCGTCGCCGTTCTCCAGTTTGTCGAGGAGGGACGGGTTGGCCTGGACG
>JAZQRG010000075.1:0-2052 GCA_045629445.1 Mycetocola sp.
CACGCCCCACAGCTGGCGCTTCAGTGCCATGGCGTCTCTTCCCCCCCGAGGGGCGGGTCAACGACCGCCGCGTACCCGATTCCAGACGCTCGCACACTAGTGACGTCCTTGAACTGTGGTCAAGGTCACAGTCCGGGATGGGGACGCACCTTCCGCGCCCTCCCCAGAAGGTGTATCGGAAGTCGGATCAAGCGAATTGGGGCCCCGCTCCCCGTGCGCGCCGCAGTCGCCTCACCGCCGAGATCAACTCGCGCTCATGGCGGCTCGACAACTGTCGTGTTGCAGTGAGAATCGCACAACGTCACGCGGTGAAGTCTGCACAGATCTTGTCGATCGCTGACTGTGTGCGATCCGCCGCGGCGGATAGACGCGAGAGCCATGTGCGACGGCATGGGGGCCATCTTCTCCGGCACCATGAGACATGGACTTATTCAGGCGCCGAGCCCGTCGTGAACGTGCCGAAGCCTCCGAGCGTGCGCAAGACGAGGTTCAGCGGGCCGTCCACGACATTGCAGGCCCGGTGCTGCATCGCTACGGATTCTGGCTCGGTACACAGGGTTGGAGCCCTTCAACGACCGCTTCGGTCCTGTACGAGGCCGAGACCAGCGACTTCTACGAGCACGTGCCCGCGGACCTCCGACTTCCGAGCCGTTCCTACGAAGGCGTGCTCAGTGTCGAGCTCTGGATCAACGTCGACAGCAGCCTGGGAACGTGCGAACTGACCCTCAGCCACCTCCGCGACGACCACTCGTCCCGGTTCACTCCCACCGCCGATCACTGGAATGCCGAAATCGCAGCAGCCGTCCACGACGTCATCCGCGAGTTCGACCATCTGCTACGCCAGCATCGTCCAGCTTCGTAGTCGCGTCGCCGAAATCGCGGCGGTATGACGCCGGATCGGCGGGACCGAGCGGTCCTCGCTGAGAAACAGTCAACGCTGTTTTTGAACAAACGAACCGCATTGTATGAAGTTCGCTGCATCTGGACGGTCGATCTTTGCGCCTGTTTGCCGCAGACAAGCCTGAGGTAACCGTGGTTTGCTGTCCCGCAACATCCTGCCCCCCACGCCCGTGGAGTGCAGGGATTGTTCAATCGAGGGGACTTCTCAGTGACACGACTCACCCGCCGGTCTTTCGCCGGAGCAGCAGCCGCACTCATGTTGGCCGCGTTCGCGCCGATGACGCCGGCCGCGCAGGCCGATCCCGACCCGGCCAACATCACCATCGCCACCACTTATCAGGTGCAGAAACAGCTGAACTGGTGCTCCGCCGCGGCGTCGCGGATCGCACTCACTGCCCAGGGCAGGACGCCGACCCAGAAAGGCTTGGCCGCCGATCTCGGCCTGGCCTCCGATCCGAACGGCCACGGGTTGCTGAGTGGGGAAAGAATCGCGACTGTACTCAACGCCCGCCTGGGCTACACCGGCAGAGCCTGGAGTTACAGGCTGGAAACGAACATTGGCTACTTGGACGCCGAGGTGAAGTCCTCCATGTCCAACGGCCACCCGGTGGTCTACAACGTCACCAAGGTTGCCGGTAAGACTTTCAGTGCGGGCCACTACATCACCATCACGGGCCGCAAGAACGTCGGCGGGATTTGGGAGTACCGGATCTCCGATCCGTACGAGCCCAACCGCGCCGCTAAGTGGTACAAACGCGCCGACGTGATCAGCTGGAACAAGGGGGGGCGCTTCACCTACTACGGGACGAAGCACTAGGCAGGTGCCTGACCCCGTCGGCGAGGCCGGCGAGACGCTCCTCGCCGACGCGATCACCACTGTTGTGGGACTTCCTAGACACCTGACCCGTATTCACAACAACAATCAGCGCTGTTTGTTTCAATCATTTCGAGTGTGCAATCTTCGCTGCATCTCGACAACAAGGATCAGGCGAAGTCGGCACCCGAGGCGCCACCGCCGGCGCCCTCGGGCTCGCGCGCCATCGGGGTGAAGCGCGAGTAGTGGCCCTGGAAGGACACGGCGACCTTGTTGACCGGGCCGGAACGGTTCTTGGCCACGATGATGTCGGCCTCGCCGGGGCGCTCGGACTCGCC
>JAZQRG010000076.1:0-2265 GCA_045629445.1 Mycetocola sp.
TCCTCGCGGTGGTTCACGGCCCGCAGGCCCTCATCGACGCAACGCTGTCGCTGCTGAACTGGGTGCGGGCGCTCGAGAGTGTCGCTCAGATGCCAGACCCCGTCGCCGATGTACGCCTTCGGCTCTACGCGGTGCTGGCACGGGCGACCGATGCTCGGGACCTGTGCCTGCGGTCGGTGCTCGACGATGCAGAGCAGCTCCGGGCGCCATCGCCCGCGCGCCTCGCAGACGCTGTGCTCACGGCCTGGGTGCGCGAGAACGCCGCGGCTGTCGACGCCGCCCGGCGCCACTGGGAGACCCTGAACGAATGCCTCCGGGTTCTCCGCGACGCGTCACCCGACAGCGACCGCCATTCCGATACCGCCGGTGACGCTGACATCAACCGGGCGTGGACCCAGATTCCGTGGAGCGGCGTTCCCTCGCAACGGACCGATTTCGACGCGCTTGACCTCGCGCCATTTCTCGCCGCAATGGGCATTCCGGAACCGATCTCATCCCTCACTTTCTGGCGCATCACCGGAGACGAACCTCCCGCACGTCCCGACGAGTTCACCACCTTGATCGAGCGCAAGATGCGGACGGCGACCCGGGCGGCGCTCGCCTTCGCGCGGACCGACATCAGCGAGGAGGACCTCGGCCGCCTGTTCGGCACACCGCTCACCTCCCGTGACAAGCTCGCGGGCACCACCGCCTTCAACTTCGGCGGATTCCTCGCGAAAGGATGGCGAGTCAACGACTGGTGGTGGGGCCGGCTCGACGCGGCGGCCGGGATGACCCGGTTCGTCGATTCCTACCCGGTCCTCGCTTCCGCGCAGAAGACACCACCACATATTGTCGATGCCGTGCAGTCGAGCGTGCTCGAGGATGCCGCTCGCAGCCAGGACCGCCCGTTCCCCGCTGCACAGAACAGGGCTACACAGAACAGCGGACCGTCCGAACCGGCAGAGCCCGCGCCACGCGACATCCGTGCGCTGTTTGCCCGCGGAAACAGCACACTCCGTGATCTCTCGCCGCGCTACCTCCTCTCGATCGCGTCACGCAGCATCCGGATCACCTCGCGCGCTCTCTCTGGATCCACGCCGATGGCCGTCCGGCTGCTGATTGCACTGCTGCGTCCGCTCGTTGTCTTCGTTCCGCTCGCGGCGGCTCCGGTCCGGGCCGCTATTGCCGCTGCGACGATCGGAGCAGCGATTCTCGTGGCCGCGACACTCGCGCCCGTCGCATCGAAACCTCCGGATGCTTGGACGTTTGTTCCCGGGCTCCTTCTCCTCGCTGTGATTATGGCGGGGTTGTTCTCAGGCCTCGGAATGTCGGTGGCACGGTGGCGACGCGTTGTCCGCGCCCTGGAGAGTTCAACCGCAGACTGGGCCGGTTCCGCGCTGCACTGGGCCCTCCGTGTTCGCCGGAGTGCCACATGGCAAGCGGTGCTCGCCGCTGTCACCGCGTGGGCAACACTCGGAATCGCGATGTGGCCGCTGATTCGAGACGGGCTCAGCGCCTCGTTCTGGGTCCTCATCGTTTCCGGCATTCTCGCTGCTGTGCTGGCACGGGCGTTGGCGCAGTCCCCGAGCCGGGTCAGACCGATCAGCGTTGCGGTTGGCACCGTTGCCTATGCAGGCTGGGTGGCGCTCGTGCTTGCGCTGCCGGCGATCGTCTCAGCCGTGAACGCTGCCGACTCCCGCGGCTCGGACCTCCCGACCGACGGCATCCCGTTCGGACTGTCACCGTCCGACGCGGTCGTCGTGCTGTCTGTCACCGGCGCAGGCTTCGTCGTCGGACTGCTGCTCACGACCGGCTGGCTGCCGGTTCGGCGAGGCCTCGTCCGGACCTGGCTGCTCAACGCCGTGACGGTTTCTGCCATCGCGAGCGTTTGCGCCGGCGCCGTTGTGGTGATCTCGATGGTGCTGCCTGGCAGCGGCTTTCCGGCTCTCGACATCGCACTCACCGTTGGTGTGACGGTCTTCGCCTGGGGCTCGGCGCTGTGGTGGCTTCCAGAGATCCCGGAGGGCAGGCCAGCGGCGTGGCGGTCAGCCGTCATTCCCGACGATCTGCGTGAACGTCGGAACGAGAGAATGCGCTAGTCGCGGCTCCGCGCCCACCAGATGCCGACGACGATGAGGAGCACGATCGCGACGAGGGCGACGAGCGCGAACTTGAACGCGACGGCGATGAAGGAGAGCGCGAAGTTCACGATCCACGAGGCCACAACGACGGCGAGGATCACGACGATGATGCCGATCAGGAGGTTCTTCGTGCTGGTCTTCA
>JAZQRG010000077.1:0-1869 GCA_045629445.1 Mycetocola sp.
CCACTGTTTCAGTGGCGGGCGTTGTTGTGTGAACACTGGGCCTACAGTGCCTCGACGACGAACTCGACGCTTCGGGTCAACTGGCGCACGTCCGCCGGCTCGATTGCCGTGAAGGTTGCAACCCGCAACTGGTTTCGGCCGAGCTTGCGGTATGGCTCGGTATCGACAATCCCGTTCGCGCGGAGTGCTTTCGCAACCGCACCAGCGTCGACCGAATCATCGAAGTCGATCGTGACGACAACCTGTGAGCGATCAGCGGGATCGGATACGAACGGTGTCGTGTAGGCGGTCGCCTCGGCCCACTCATAGAGGTGTGCCGACGATTCCTTCGTCCGAGCATCCGCCCAGGCGAGTCCGCCGTTGTCGGCGATCCACGCGATTTGGTTGTCGAGGAGGAGAAGGGTGCTGAGTGCGGGAGTGTTGAGCGTCTGGTTCAGCCGCGAGTTGTCGACAGCGTTCTTGAGGCTGAGAAACTCGGGGATGTAACGGTCGGATGCCGCGATCCGCTCGACGCGCTCGAGGGCGGCGGGCGAGAACAGCGCGAACCACAGGCCACCGTCGGACGCGAAGTTTTTTTGCGGAGCAAAGTAGTAGACGTCCGATTGCGCGGCGTCGACGGCGACTCCACCGGCCGCGCTCGTCGCGTCGATCACGGTGAGGGCTCCATCGTCACCGTGGACGCGCGTGACCGGAGCCATGACGCCCGTCGAAGTTTCGTTGTGGGTCCACGCGTAGACGTCGACACCGGCGACCGGTTCGGGTGTGGCCCGTGTGCCAGCGGGGGCGTTGCGTACGTCGGGCGCTTCGAGCCACGGCGCCGCGGCGGCTTTGGCGAACTTCGACCCGAACTCACCGAAGGTCAGGTTCTGGCTGCGCCGTTCAATCAGTCCGAACGATGCCGCATCCCAGAACGCCGTTGACCCTCCGTTGCCGAGGACGACTTCGTAGCCATCGGGGATCGAGTACAGCTCTCCAAGTCCCTCGCGGATTCGCCCGACGAGGTTCTTCACCGGCGCCTGACGGTGTGAGGTTCCGAGGATCGCGCTTCCGGCACCCGCGAGAGCCGAGACCTGTTCCGGTCGGATCTTGGACGGGCCGCAGCCGAATCGTCCGTCGGCGGGCTTGAGCTCATTGGGGATCACAATGTCAGACATGATCCGATTCTAGAAGGGCATCCGTCGACCGCCCGGTTCTGTGACGGCGAGCAGGCGCCAAAGTCGCCTTCTGTGCACAGTAGGCTGGGGACCATCGTGCTGAACCATGGGAGACGTCAATGACTGATCTGATTGACACCACCGAGATGTACCTTCGTACCATCCTCGAACTCGAGGAAGAGAACATCGTGCCTCTCCGTGCGCGGATTTCCGAGCGGCTGAGCCACTCGGGTCCGACAGTGTCACAGACCGTTGGACGCATGGAGCGCGACGGTCTCGTTGTCGTCTCCAACGATCGGCACCTCGAGCTCACCCCCGCTGGACGCAGCAAGGCGGTTCACGTGATGCGCAAGCACCGTCTCGCCGAGCGCCTTCTCAGCGACGTCATCGGGCTTGAGTGGGAGTACGTCCACGAGGAAGCCTGTCGGTGGGAACACGTCATGAGCGAGCAGGTCGAACGCAAACTGCTCGCGATGCTCAACCACCCGACCGAGTCGCCATACGGAAACCCGATCCCCGGGCTTGAAGAACTCGGCGATACGCCGGCCGGAACCTTCGCGCACGGCGTCACCAACCTCGTTGAGCTGGTGCGTGGGCGAACGGATGCCATCACGGCGACAGTCCGACGCCTCGGGGAACCGGCACAGGTTGACCCCGAACTGCTTCTCCAGCTCAAGCAGGCTGGCATCATGCCTGGCGCGGTCGGCACCTTTTC
>JAZQRG010000078.1:0-1574 GCA_045629445.1 Mycetocola sp.
TGTCCCGGTTCGCCGAGGACATCATCATTTGGAACACGCGCGAGTTCAACCTCGTGACGCTCGACGACGGGTATTCGACCGGCTCGAGCATCATGCCGCAGAAGAAGAACCCGGACATCGCCGAGCTCGCTCGCGGCAAGTCGGGCCGGCTCATCGGTAACCTCACCGGGCTGCTGGCGACGTTCAAGGGGCTTCCGCTCGCGTACAACCGCGCCCTGCAGGAAGACAAGGAGCCGGTGTTCGACACCGTTGAGCAGCTCGAAGTGCTGCTTCCCGCGTTCACCGGCATGGTTGCGACGCTCCGGTTCAACACCGAACGCATGGCTGAACTGGCGCCGCAGGGCTTCTCGCTCGCAACGGATGTTGCGGAGTGGCTCGTGCGTCAGGGCGTCAGCTTCCGTGACGCGCACGAGATCTCCGGTGAGCTCGTGCAGTTCTGCGAGAAGCGCGGGCTCGAGCTTCACGAACCGTCCGATGAGGAGTTCGCCTCAATCTCGGAGCACCTCGTACCCGCGGTTCGCGACGTGCTCACCGTCGAAGGTTCCATTGCGTCACGCAATGGCGTCGGCGGAACCGCTCCTGACCGGGTCGCCGAGCAGCGCCTCCAGCTGGTCGAGCGGGTTCGGGTTCTGGCTCAGGCTCTTCGCGCCTGATCGTGTTCGATCGCGGCTTCTTTGAGCGGCCGTCCGTCGAGGTAGCACCGCACCTTCTGGGTGCGGTGCTGCGTCACACCACGGATGCCGGCACCGTCGGCGTGCGCATCACCGAGGTGGAGGCGTATATCGGGCAGGGCGTCGATCCCGGGTCGCACGCGTTCCGCGGCAAGACGGCTCGGAACGCGAGCATGTTTGGTGAGCCCGGGCACCTGTACTGCTACTTCACCTACGGCATGCACGTGTGCGCCAACATTGTCTGCTCGCCCGAGGGCGAAGCATCCGGATGCCTGATTCGCGCCGGCGAGATCGTCGAGGGCATTGAGCTCGCGCGGTTTCGGCGAACGACCTCGAAGAGTGACCGTGACCTGGCGCAGGGCCCTGCGCGACTCGTTGTCGCCCTCGGTATCAGCCTCGCCGATGACGGGAGCGACCTGTTCGCGCCGCCGTTCTCGCTTGAGCCCGCTCCCGAGCCGGTCGAGTTCCTGACCGGCCCGCGCACCGGGCTGGCCGGGGGAGCGGACCTGCCCTGGCGGTTCTGGATTCCGGGCGAGCCGAGCGTCTCACCGTACAAGCGGCATCCGAAGGCCTGACCGGGCGACAAGTCGTGGCAACTCGGTCTGACTCGGCGCTGAGTGGTCGCGTTGTGTCGCTCGGGTCGGGTTTGGGCGACCGAGTGTGGCAACTCACGGGGAACGACAAAGTGTGGCAACTCAGGCGCCGCAGCGTTGAGTGGTCGCGTTGTGTCGCTCGGGTCGGGTTTGGTCGACAAAGTGTGGCAACTCACGGGTCAACGACAGAGTGTGGCAACTCAGGCGTCGCAGCGTTGAGTGGTCGCACTTTGTCGTTCGGGTTGGGTTTGTGCGACAGGGTGTGGCAACTCACGGCTCAACGACAGAGTGTGGCAACTCAGGCGTCGCA
>JAZQRG010000079.1:0-4005 GCA_045629445.1 Mycetocola sp.
GTACGCTCGACAGCGACGACGCAGACACAAACTGGCGCGACCGGGTCTGACCCGATCGCGCCAGTTGATGGTGCGTTGTTGTGCGGTTCTACTTCTTCTTTTTTGACGCCTTGGCTGCCTGGCGGAGCTTCGAGACCTCGTAGAGGGTCACGGATGCCGCAATTCCTGCGTTGAGCGACTCGGTCGCCGAGCTGATCGGAATCGAAACGATGGCGTCACAGGTGTCGGTGACGAGGCGCGACAGGCCCTTGCCCTCGCTCCCGACGACGATGACAACGGGGCGGTCCGCGAGCTCAAGGCCCGGGAGCTCCGTGTCTCCTCCGCCGTCGAGGCCGATCACAAAGACACCGGCGGCCTTGAACGCCTTGAGGGTCTGGGTGAGGTTCGGCGCCATGGCGACGGGGGTTCGCGCTGCAGCGCCGGCGCTCGTCTTCCACGCGGATGCCGTGAGGCCAACCGAGCGACGCTGCGGGACGATGACACCGTGGCCACCGAACGCGGCGGTCGACCGGATGATCGCGCCGAGGTTCCTCGGGTCTGTGATGCCGTCGAGGGCAACGAAAAGCGGGGTCTGACCGCGGGAGATGACCGTCTCGAGCAGGTCGTTCGGGTGCGCGTACTCGTACGGCGGCACCTTGAGCGCGAGGCCCTGGTGCACCGAGTCGAAGCCGGCGAGGCGATCGAGCTCAGGACGCATGACCTCGAGGATCGGGATGCCGCGAGCGGTCGCGAGCGCGAGGACTTCCTTCACCCGGTCGTCGAATTCGATTCGGGTGGCCATGTAGAGCGCCGTCGCGGGAATCTTCGCGCGGAGTGCTTCGAGGACCGAGTTACGGCCCGTGACAACCTCGAAGTCGTCAGACTGCTTCGGCTTTGGCTTGCGGATCGCCGGACCGGTCGATGTCGGTCGTCCGCCACCCGTCTTGGCCTGGGTCGCCGCGAGACGATCCTTGGCGAGCTTGCGCTTTCCTGCTGCGTGGTAGGTACGGTCCTCAGCCTTCGGCGTCGGCCCCTTGCCCTCGAGCGAGCGTCGCCCAAGTCCACCGGTGCCCTTGGCGGGACCCTTCTTTGCCTTGCGAACCGCTCCTGGGCGGTTCTGCTTACTGGCTGCCATCAATACTCCAATGTGCACCCTGCTGGGTGTCTTCAATTGTGATGCCCGCGTGAGCGAGATCGTCACGGATCTGGTCGGCTGCCGCGAAATCCCGCGAAGCCCTCTTCTGCTGGCGGCGTTCAAGCAGCTGGTCGACGAGTGCTGTCAGTGCTGCGTGCACCGACACATCCTGTGTTGTGGACCATTCCGGCGAGAGCGGATTGATTCCGAGGACCTCTGTCATGGCCAGAACCTGGCCCTGAGCAGCCGCCGCGAGCGCGAGGTCTTCCCCGTCCAGCCAGGAGTTCCCCTGCCTTATTGTGTCATGTAATACGGCCAGCGCCTGCGGAACCGATAAATCGTCGTTCATGGCGTCGGCAAAAGCATCGGGAATCCTGACTTCTCCGGTGCCGGCGAACCGGGTTCCGACGAGCCTGCGATCGACCCGTTCGAGAAAACTCTCGATCCGGTCCAGCGCGGCTTCAGCCTCGGTCAGGGCGCCGTCGTGGAAGTCGATGGTGGACCGGTAGTGCGCCTGGCCGAGGTAATACCGAACCACGATGGGCCGAGCGGCGTCGAGCAGCTCGGCGGCGTAGACCGAGTTGCCGAGCGACTTCGACATCTTCTGTCCGTTGACGTGGACGAGGCCGTTGTGCACCCAGTAGCTGGCGAAGTCATGCCCTGCCGCTGTTGACTGGGCGAGTTCGTTCTCGTGGTGCGGGAAGCGCAGGTCAAGGCCGCCACCGTGGATGTCGAACGCCGGGCCGAGGTAGCGTGACGCCATGGCGGAGCACTCGATGTGCCAGCCAGGACGCCCGACTCCCCACGGGCTCTGCCAGGTTGCGGACTCCGGCTCGTCGGCCTTGCGTCCCTTCCACAGTGCGAAGTCGCGAGGATCCTTCTTGCCGCGAGGGTCGGCATCCGTCGCCGCTTCCATGCTGTCGATCGACTGCCTCGTCAGCGCGCCGTAGGTCGGCCAGCTCCGAACATCGAAATACACGTCACCCGAGCCGTCACCGGCGGCGTATGCGTGCCCTTTGGCGATGAGCGTTTCGATGATGCTGTGCATCTCCTGGATGCTCGCGGTCGCGCGGGGCTCGTAGGTGGGAGGAAGGATGCCGAGCGCCCGGTAGCCGGAGGTGAACTCGAGTTCCATCCGGTACGCGAGCGCCCACCACTGTTCGGTTTCTGTCGCGTTGGCGAGCACCTTGTCGTCGATGTCCGTGACATTGCGGACGAGGGTGACGTCGTAGCCGGAGTAATTGAACCAGCGCCGGAGCTGGTCATACACGAGAGCCGACCGCAGGTGGCCGATGTGCGGCGACGACTGCACGGTTGGACCACACACGTACATCCCGACGGCGCCAGGGACGAGCGGAACGAAGTCACGGAGGGCTTGTGCCTTGGAATCGTAGAGTTGGATTGCCACAACTCAAGCGTACTGGCGGGAAACGATCGCCGTTGCAAGAGCGCAGATCCCCTCACCGCGCCCGGTGAAACCGAGTCCGTCCGTCGTCGTCGCCGAGACGCTCACCGGGGCACCGAGCACTCCGCTCAGAAAGGTTTCGGCTTCGGCGCGACGCGGCGCGAATCGCGGGCTGTTGCCGATGATCTGGACAGAGACGTTCGAGACACGGAAGCCGGCGGCGGCGAGCTTCGCGGCTGTCGCCCGAAGGAAGACATCCCCGTGTGCGCCGTCGAATTGCGGGTCGGACGTGCCGAAGACGGAGCCGATGTCACCGAGACCCGCCGCTGAGAGCAGTGCGTCGGTAATGGCATGGCAGACGGGGTCGCCGTCGCTGTGCCCGGAGAGGCCCCGCTCCCCCGGCCAGTAGAGGCCGGCGAGCCACAGCTCGGACTCGTCATCGAACGCGTGCACGTCGGTGCCGATACCGGTCCTGAGGCCGCTTCCTGCTGGCGCTTCTTCCCGGAGGATGCCCTCAGCCCGTCGGAGATCCCACGGCGTCGTGATCTTGAATGACCGCTCGTCGCCGTCGACCACCGACACCGTGTTTCCAGCGGCAGCGAACAGAGCGGCGTCGTCGGTGTGTTCGCGGTCGGCAGCGGCGTATGCCGCGTCGAGGGCCGCCCGCGGAAACGCCTGCGGTGTCTGGATGGCACGGAGCTCGGCACGGTCGACCGTTTCAACGACGCTCTCGTCGTCGTCGACCCGCTTGATCGTGTCGGTGACGGCAACACCGGGGACGATCCCGGATGCCGTTTGAGCAACACCGGTGACAACGGCGTCGAAAACGCTCGCCGGCGTGAGTGCGCGCGCTGCGTCGTGCACGAGAACGATCCGAACCGACTCACCGAGTGCGGCGAGCCCCCGCGCGACCGATTGCTGCCTGGTCTGGCCCCCAGCGACAACGCTGACGTGCTCTGCCGCAGGGCCAGCGGCATCCGTTGCAATCGACAGCGCCTCGTCGACGAGGTCGGCTGGAGCGACGATGACAACCTGCGCCTCACGCTGCATACCGAAGATCGAATCGAGGGATCGGGCAAGGATCGTCCGTTCGCCCAGCGGCGCGAATGCCTTCGGCCGTGCGGCGCCCAGGCGGGTTCCGCTGCCGGCGGCAACAACAATGACCCCGACGATCGGCGACCGATTGCGTGCTGGGAGTGATGCGTTCGAAGTCATAGACTTCGAGCGTAGAGCACTTGTCCCGAAGGATCAGGACGCGAGGACCTCGTCGAGTACGGTCGACGCCTGTTCCTCGTCAGTGTCTTCGGCGAGAGCCAGTTCGGAGACGAGGATCTGCCTCGCTTTCACCAGCATTCGTTTCTCTCCTGCGCTCAGCCCGCGGTCCTGATCGCGACGCCAGAGGTCGCGCACGACCTCGCTGACCTTGATCACGTCACCGGAGGCGAGCTTCTCGAGGTTCGCCTTGTAGCGGCGCGACCAGTTCGTC
>JAZQRG010000080.1:0-6237 GCA_045629445.1 Mycetocola sp.
AAGAACGGATGCCATGAATCGCTTTCCCTCGCAGACCTCGCAGGGTGATTCGACGGTCGCCATCATGCCGAGGTCGGTATAGATGACCCCAGCGCCGTTGCAGTTGGGGCACGCACCCTCCGAGTTCGAACTGAAGAGCGCTGGTTTGACGCCGTTCGCCTTCGCGAATGCCTTACGGATGGGATCGAGCATTCCGGTGTATGTCGCTGGGTTGCTGCGCCTCGACCCGCGGATGGCGGCCTGGTCGATCGACACCACTCCCGACCCGGGGGGAATCGATCCGTGCACGAGCGAGCTCTTGCCCGAACCGGCCACCCCGGTCAGAACGACGAGCACGCCAAGCGGAATGTCGACGTCGACGTTCTGCAGGTTGTGTTTGGTTGCCCCCCGGATCTCGAGCGTGCCCGTTGGCGACCGAACCGCGTCCTTGAGCGCCACCCGATCGGCGAGGTGCCTGCCGGTGAGGGTGTCACTTTCCCGCAGTTCGTCCAGCGTGCCCTCGAAGCAGATGGTGCCGCCAGCGGTACCGGCTCCCGGCCCGAGGTCGACGATGTGATCGGCGATCGCAATCATCTCCGGTTTGTGCTCGACAACCAGCACTGTGTTGCCCTTGTCGCGGAGGCGAAGCAACAGTTCGTTCATCCGTTGGATGTCGTGAGGGTGCAGCCCGATCGTGGGTTCGTCGAAGACATAGGTGACGTCGGTGAGCGATGACCCGAGGTGGCGGATCATCTTGGTGCGCTGCGCTTCACCGCCGGAGAGAGTGCCGGCCGGCCGGTCAAGCGAAAGGTAGCCGAGGCCGATCTCAACGAAGGAATCGACGATATGCCGAATCCCGGCAAGCAACGGCACGACCGACGGCTCATCGAGCGTGTGCACCCAGCCCGCGAGGTCGCTGATCTGCATCGCGCACACCTCTGCGATGTTGACGCCGTGAATCCGCGACGACCTGGCACCCTCGTTGAGTCGGGTCCCACCGCAGTCAGGGCAGGTCGTGAACGTGACCGCCCGGTCGACGAACGCGCGGATGTGGGGCTGCATCGCCTCGCGATCCTTCGACAGGAACGACTTCTGGATCTTCGGAATCAGTCCCTCATAGGTCATGTTCATTGACTGGAACGACACCTTGGTCTGCTCCTTGTAGAGGAAGTCGTCGCGCTCCTTGGCGGTGTAGTCACGGATTGGCTTGTTCGGGTCGAGGAACCCAGACTCGGAGAAGATCCGCACCATCCAGCCATCAGCGGTATATCCCGGAATGGTGAGGGCGCCCTCGACGAGCGATTTCGACTCGTCGAAGAGCTGGGTCAGGTCGATGTCGTTGACCGTGCCCATTCCCTCGCACCGTGGGCACATGCCGCCGGTGATGGCGAAGTCGCGGCGTTCCTTGATCGTCTTGCCGCCGCGCTCCAGTGTCACCGCTCCCGCGCCCGATATCGACGCGACGTTGAACGAGAATGCCTGCGGCGGACCAACGTGCGGTTCGCCGAGTTTGCTGAAAAGGATTCGCAGCAGTGCGTTCGCATCGGTCGCAGTGCCGACCGTCGATCGCACGTTCGCGCCCATGCGTTCCTGGTCGACAATGATCGCGGTCGTGAGCCCCTCGAGCACGTCGACGTCCGGTCGTGAGAGGTTGGGCATGAACCCCTGGAGGAAGGCGCTGTATGTCTCGTTGATCATCCGTTGCGACTCGGCAGCGATGGTGCTGAAGACCAGCGAACTCTTGCCAGAGCCGGAGACGCCGGTGAACACCGTCAACCGGCGTTTCGGCAGATCGAGGCTCACGTCCTTGAGGTTGTTCTCCCTCGCGCCCTGAACCCGGATCGTGGTGTGCGAGTCAGCCGCGTGCTGGGCCGTTCTCTCGTCGGTCACTGTGTCGGTCATGGACGTCTCCCTCTCTGCGGTGCCGCACGGGCGGCATCCCTATCGTCGCCGAAGAACGTGAACGCACCGTGGTGCCGTGCCCACTAACGAAGCTCCTGCAGGCGAATCAGGTTGCCTGCCGGGTCACGGAATGCGCAGTCACGGATGCCGTAGGGCTGGTCGGTCGGTTCCTGCACGATCTCAGCGCCGCGGGCTTCAATCTCGGCGAACGCCTCGTCGAGGTTGGTGGTCGCGAGATTCACTCCGAAGTAGTTGCCCTTCGCGATGAGATCGAGGATTGTCCTGCGCTCGTCCTCGGTGAAGTCAGGAGTGGCGATCGGTGGCATCAGCACGATCGATGTGTCTGGCTGGTTCGGTGGACCGATCGTGATCCAGCGCATGTCTTCGTATCCGACATCGTTGCGGATCTCGAAACCGAGCACGTCACGGTAGAAGGCGAGCGATGCGTCAGGGTCGGTTTGTGGAAGGAATGATTGGTGAATTGTGAGTTTCATGACGGTCACGCTAATTCCGGCTGCAAAGCCCGCGCTTCTCGATTCCTGACCGGTCTCGTGACCTGCTTCGCAACGCAGGGAGCCATCCCCGCCACTGGCTGTGGATCCTGACGGCGATACACGCTCGGTGGAACGCCGACCAGTTCGGTGAAGCGGGTGCTGAACGTGCCGAGCGATGAGCATCCGACGGTGAAACAGATTTCGGTGACGCTCAGGTCGCTGTTCCGGAGCAAAGCCATCGCTCGTTCGATGCGACGGGTCATGAGGTATGAGTATGGCGAAACGCCATAGGCGAGGCGAAACTGCCGGCTCAGGTGCCCGGCGGAGATGTGTGCGCCGCGAGCCAGCCCCTCGACGTCGAGCGGGTTCGCATATTCGCGGTCGATTCGATCACGAACGCGACGCATGGCCACGAGGTCCTGCAGGCGCTGCTTCTCAGAGCTCGTCACACGCCCGATCGTGCCACGTCGTCGCGGGGTTGTAAAGGACGGGAAGAGGCCGCGGCCGTGACCGCCGACGCGCGGGCGACACGTGACTGTCGCTTTCCCGCGGCGCGGTACCACTGGAGGCACAGGATCGCGATGATTGCGGCATCCGCAACGTCGCCGCCGTAGTACATCACCACGCTTCCCGTGGTGGCCTCGGTGGCATCGACGCCAATCGGCGGATGGGCGTAGAGGTATTTGGCGAGGATGCTGTGACCCGCGAGTGCGGCAATCAGAACGACAGTGCGGAGCGGATAGCTCGCCCGATGGGGGTTGGGATCGATGCCGATCATCGACGAAACGAACAGGTATCCGGCGATCACGAAGTGCACGGTGACCAGGAGGTGGAGGAACGGGCTCGATTGCACAACTCCGAAGAGCGGCGTGGTGTAGAGCACCCAGAGGCTTCCGACATTGATCGCGGCCGCGGTAACCGGGTGGATGACGAAACGGGCGGGTCGACTGGCCAGGAGGCGGGACAAGCGCCTGGCCTGGCGCGGATGAAGCGCGCGAAGTGCGAGAGTGGCGGGGGCGGCAGCGACGAGAAACAGCGGAGCGACCATGCCGGCCAGAAGGTGGCCAACCATGTGGGTCACGAAGTCGTCGTGTGCCGCGGCGGCGAAAGGACCCGCGAGCGTGACAGCGGTGATCAGGAGCGCGGCGAGCCAGCAGGCCGTTCTCGTTTGCGGCCAGTCCCTTCCCCGGCGCCGCGCCGTCATAACGCCGCCGAGATAGAGGACGGCGGCTGCCAGGACTGCGCCGATCGTGAGGAGATCGAGCACCCCACCTTCAACGCCGGAATGACCGTGCATCGTCACCTCGCGAGTGCGGCCGCCCGGCGGGTGCTCACGAGGAGCACGGCACCAGCGGCGAGCATCAGGATCGCCGTTACGTTCCAGACCACGTCGTAAACCACGACGTCAGGAACGTAACGGATCTGGTGGATTCCAAAGAGCTTGTGCTGCACAGTGCCGTCGTACAGCTGAAACGCCCCCGCGCCGACGAGGACTCCGCCCCACCAGCGCTTCATCCACAGCGCATCGTTGCGTCTGAGGTCCGCGAACAGAAAGAGCCCCGCAATCGTCGCGAACCAGCTCACCGCGTGGAAGACACCATCGGAGACCAGCCCGACATCGGGTGTGGCGAGGTCGTAGAAGTGGTGCCAGTGGAGCAGCTGGTGGAACACGGCTTCGTCGACGAAGGCAACGAGGCCGACGCCAAAGAGAACTCCGGACCAGGCGTTCTGTGCTGATCGGGCTGCCCTTGCCTCGAAAACGTCTGGTGCGCCTGCCGGCGCAGTGGGGGCCGATGCCATGGTGATTCACCCTTCGCGTCAGGAACTGGGCTTTCTACCCTCGTTCCTGGCACGGGAAAACGAAAGGGTGTTCCTCTCGGCGCGACGATCTGTTAGTGACCGTGGATGCCACGTATCGGCGGGTCGCCCGACGTCAGTAGACGAATCGCAGCGCGAGTGCGCAGGAGATCGACTGGGCCTTGATCTCGGCATAGTCGAGGACTTCGCCGGTTGAAACCTCGTCGCGGCCGTCGAACAGCTCAGCGGCGCGGTGCGCGACAAGGCTCGTGTCGACATCGCCGGTGATGTCGACGGCGTTGATGCTGAGGTTCATGCCGTACTCGTTCGTCGCCTGTCGGCTGGTCCTCGTGATGACGGACACCACCTCGCGATCGAGCCGTGCCTTGAGCGACACATCCGATCCGCGAGCGAGGACGAGGACCTGCGCCGGCTGGGCGAGGAGCGGCAGAAGCGTGTGGAGGGTGCTCGAGAGTGTCGCAGCGAACTCTTTGCGCGCCTTGCGGTCGGCCAGGCTCGCGGTGTCGACCGTGAGAACGACGCCGGTCGCTTCGTTCGCGTTGAGCGACTCAGCGCAGGACGAAATCTCTCGTGCCCGGATGGTGTCGACGCCATGTTCGGACAGTTCAGACACGATGGCGTCAAACGTCCCGCCGCCGTCGCCGAGCACAACGACGCGTGGCGTCGCTTCGGCGTAGGACGAACCGGCCCGAGCGCGAGGGGGCGATTCGATATCTACCCGGAACGCTTCCCAGTCGACAGCGGGTGAAGTGAGGTCGACTTCGGTTAACCCCTCGCGAGCGACGGTCGTTGACTTGCCAATCCCAAACACGAGGGTCGAGCTTACACACTGGCTGCGTAAATGCCTATGTGGAACCCACCGAAAACTCAGGAACAGCAATGGCCCGCGGAATTCCGCGGGCCATTGCGTGAATTTCGCCGTGCTTACGCGGCGGACCAGCCGCCGTCGCTCGCGAGGATAACGCCGTTCACGTTCACGCCGTCGTCGCTCAGGAGGAAGGTGATCGAGGCAGCGAGAGCGTCGCCCTCGACGGCATCCGGCATGACCGCCATGCCTGCGCGAACCCGCTGGGCGCCGAGCTCTGACGCGAACGTGGCCTCGATGTTCGTGATCGTCGGCCCAGGGGCGACAGCGTTGACGCGCAGGCCGCTCGGCCCGTACATGAACGCGCTGCTCTTGGTCAGGCCAACGACGGCGTGCTTCGACGCGGTGTACGCGGCACCAGCGGCGGAGCCGCGAAGGCCGGCCTCTGATGCCACGTTGACGATCGAACCGTACTCGCGCGCGAGCATGAGCGGTGCGACGGCGCGCATGAGCTTCATGGTGCCGTCAACGTTGATCGCGAAAACGCGCTTCCAGACCGAGTCGGAGATTTCGTGCACCGGCGTCATATCGTCCATGATGCCTGCGACGTTGGCGAGGGCGTCGATCCTGCCGCCAGCGGCGTCGATGATCGACGCGATTGCGGCGTCGTCGGTGATGTCAGCGACGACGGGAACGATCTGTGCTTCAGGCAGCTCAGCGACGAGGTCGTTGAGGCGCTCGCGCGAGATGTCGACAGCGACGACGCGCCCACCCTCCCGGGCAACGCGCGATGCGGTTGCGCGGCCGATGCCCGAACCGGCGCCGGTGACGATGACGGTCTTGTCGGTGAAGCGCCCCGGGTTGATCCGCTCGACCCACATCGGGCGTTCGACCGGCGCTGCTGCCGGGGTGGTGGACTCGGATGCTGTCGGTGCGGCATCCGTTCCGGTTACCGTCGTGGGGGCGTCGCCTGATGCTGCGCGCGCGACGAGGTCGTCGAGCATCTCCTGGGTGAACGAGCCTTTGCTGAGCTTGACGAGGCGCTTGATCGCGAGCCGTCGGACCGGGCGCATGACCTCGGGGGTCTGGCCGCTCTGTGCGAGCATCTCGCGGAGGATGGCGCCGCCGACGGGGTGGTCGATCCAGGTGCCGATGGCGGAATCTGCGGTGAGGGGAGCGGGTGTACTTGTCATGGCTTCTTCCTGTCGGGGGACATACCGGACAACCTTGTCCGGTTGT
>JAZQRG010000081.1:0-4370 GCA_045629445.1 Mycetocola sp.
AGTCGCTGTTGCCGGCCGCTCCCCAGTTGGCGTAGGCGACAAAGGTAACGACCGTTCCCACTGTGGCGGGCACAGGAGCTGCCCGTCGCGCGAGGTAGCCGAGCGTCAGCACGCCGACGAGCAGTGACGGGAACATGAGAAGCCCGAACCAGGCGCCGAAGGTGAGGGAGCCCGGATTCTCGAGCACTCCGGTGACGATCGCCTCGGGGGCCTGGTCGGTCCAGTAGGGCATGGTTGCGCGGCCGATCGTGATCCCAAGCGGCCCGAGCGGCAGGAGAATTGCGATGCAGATTCGCCAGAACCGCCGGAGATCGCGGGGTGGCACGACGGAGGTCAGCTTCGTTGGTGATGATGCGGTGCGGGTCATGACGACTCCTTCACTCGGGCGGATCTTCTCCGCGGGGCCGGATTCGTGGTTACGGATCCGGTGGGACTCTGCCCACCCCCACTCTCGGATTGCCGGTGTCGCGCTGCCACAGTGCGACCACCGAAATCAGCCTCCGTGCCAGCACCGATGCGCTCGGCGGTTCGCAGTCCTAGGCTGAGCCTGTGTCGGGGCTCCGCGCGATATCTCTCGCAGCCGTGGCCATCTCCGTTGCCGCGATCGCGGTCGGCGTGGTCGGGCTCTCCCGGCACGCAAGCCAGGACTCCGGTTTGTGGTTCCTGATCAGCCTCGTCGCCGGTTTACCGTGCCTGATCCTCGGCCTCGCGGTCACCCGACGTGCGCAGTTCGCCCGGGTCGGCGTCCTCCTGATGGTCCCCGGCGTTGTGCTCATCGTCTCCGCCGCATTCGACGCCTACGTCGCGGCCGCTCTCGAGACTCCAGGTAGCCTGCCGCTGAACACCGCCATCGTCGCCCTCTCGCAGGGAATGTGGATGCTGTTCTTCATCCCGTGGGGCTGGCTCATGCTGGTCTTTCCCGACGGGCGCTTCCGCTCGGTGTGGGGTCGCGTCGTCGCGGTCGCCCTTCTCGTGGTGTTCGTCCTGTTCTCCGTGTGTGCCGCCATTGCCCCAGGGCCGTATGCCGATCCGTATTCGTCGGTGGAGCATCCGTTCGGGGAGGTACCGTGGGCAGGCTTCGCCGGAATCGCGCTACTGCCGGTCTTCCTCGCGCTGCTGATCTCGTGCGTCGTGTCTGCCTTTCGTCGATTCCGCACCGGTTCGCCGACGGTGCGCCGACAGCTGCGATGGCTGGCGCTCGCCGGATGGGTTGTTCCTGGCGCCCTGGCCGTCGCGTGGGTGGCATACCTGACCCTCGGTGTGAACATCATCGCGGTGGGTCTGGTGATCACCTACCTCGCCGTGCCCGCGGCCGTCACGGTCGCGTTGCTTCGTTCGGATGAGTACGACGTTGAGCGTGTGCTCGTTCGAGGGACCGTTCTCGGCGCACTCGCCGCTCTGCTCGCTGTGATTCTCGGCGTCGTCCTGTCTCTTCTTCCTTCGCTCACCGCTGGGGACTCACCCTTGCCTCTCGTGGCCGTAACGCTGGTCGCCGTTCTGATGCTCGTGTGGGTCCGGGCGCCACTCGAGCGCATCGTCGGAGGGTGGATGTACCCTGCGGTTGACCGCACCCTCCGGGCGATTGCGGATGTGGAAGCGCGGGTGTCTGCAGGCGAAGCCGACCCGGAAGAGCTGGAGGCCGTCCTTCGCAATTCTCTCCGCGACCCGGGCTTGCGGCTCGGCTATCTTCTGCCGGGAAACAAAATCCTGGTGGATGCCGACGGCGAACCGGTGGAGGTCAGCGACGCTGATCCGCGCATCAGATTCGCCGGTCACACCATTGGCGCGCTGGTCCTCTCGGCCGAACGAGCGCTCCCGACCCGCGAGATTGCGGACGCCGCAACCGTGCTCGTCGAGATGTCGCGGCTTCGCCTAGAACTCGCGCAGGCGTTTCGCGCGGTCGATGCCAGTCGAACACGGCTGCTCCGTGCCGGGTACGAGGAGCGCGAGCGCCTCGAACGGGATCTCCACGACGGTGCCCAGCAGCGGCTCGTCGCCGTCGGCATGTCGCTGCGGTTGACCCAGCGACACCTTCCCGGCGACTCCCAGGTCGTGCGCGCTGCCCTCGACGAGGCCGTGGCCGAACTCGGTCAGGCGGTGGTTGAACTGCGCCAGATCGCTCACGGGCTCCGGCCGAGCAGCCTCGATGACGGGCTCGCCGCTGCTCTCGCCCACCTCTCGAGCACCTCACCGCTTCCGGTCGAGCTTGATCTTGATGCGGGGGAGCTTCCGGATGCCGTCAGCACGACCGCCTATTTTGTTGCGAGCGAGGGCATCGCCAACGCGGTCAAGCACGGCGGTGCCAGCCGGATCCACCTTCGTGTGGCACGCACCGGTGACCTGCTCGCGGTGCGCGTGAACGACGACGGCAGCGGCGGGGCCACTCTGCGGCCGGGCGGCGGACTCGCCGGTCTGCAGGATCGGGTCCAGGCGCTGGGCGGTTCGCTCCGGCTGGAAAGCGCCGTCGGAACCGGGACGACGGTTGAGGCGGTGCTGCCGTGCGCCTCGTAATCGGCGAGGACTCGCTGCTCTTTCGCGAGGGACTCGCCAGACTGCTCGCCGATGTCGGCCACGACATCGTCGCGACGGCATCCGATGCGCCGTCCAGTGTTGAGGCGGTGCTGGGCCATGAGCCGGACCTCGCCATTCTCGACATCCGCATGCCGCCGGACCATACCGACGATGGTGCGCGCGCGGCCCGGTTCTTGCGGCAGGAGCGCCCGAACCTCGGCATCGTCCTGCTGTCACAGCACGTCGAGACCCGGAATTCGCTGCAGCTCGTGGCGACGGGGAGGTTCGGGTATCTGCTGAAAGACCGGGTGCTCGACCTCGACGGATTTCTCGACGCCCTGCGCCGGGTTCACGAGGGCGGGACGGCGCTCGATCCCGAGGTTGTTGCGCGACTGGTTGCTTCGCGTTCGGCCGATGATCGGCTGTCCACCCTGACGCAACGCGAGCGAGAGGTGTTGAGCCTGATGGCAGAGGGGCACAGCAACGTCGGGATCGCTCGCCTCTTGCATCTGACCGAACGTACGGTGGAGAGCCACATCAACAGCATCCTGAGCAAACTGGCTGTACAGGCCGCGCCGGAGCATCATCGCCGGGTGCTCGCGGTCATCGCCTATCTGGACGCGCAGAGGTGAGGCGCTCGGGTTGCCCTTCGCGCGCGACGTGTGACCTGAGCCGCACGCTCGACGTGCCCCGCGGCATCCGCTGTTCGGCCACAAATGGCTGCTCGCGCCTTGCTCGGCCAGAAACGGCTGATCATTCCCGAAAAGTACGACCGAACTTGTCGGAGCAGCGCCACGGTAGCGTGAACACATGCCGACCCATCCGTTGTGGCGCCCCTTTGATCCCGCTGCCACGTTGGCACGGCGCGGGCACCGCGTAGCCCGACGGCAGCTCGATGTTGCGGGTGTCGTTTCGTTCGATGAGGCGTGGGCCGCGCAGTACGACGAGGTGCGGAGCGCACTCGAGTGCGGGTTGGGGCAGCGGGCTTTGCGCATCAGCCATGTCGGATCCACGGCCATTCCCGGGCTGCCCGCAAAGCCGATCATCGACATCGACGTGACGGTGGCGGACTCTGCCGATGAAGCCAGGTACCTTCCCGTACTCGAGTCGGCCGGGTTCCGCCTCATCGCTCGCGAACCGGAATGGGAAGAGCACCGATGCCTGACCTACGCCTCGCCGAACAGCAATGTACACGTGTTTTCACCGGGTGCGATCGAGCCGCAGCGACATCTGCTGTTCCGTGACTGGCTGGCGCAGAACCACGCGGACCGGGACCTCTACGGCGCTCTGAAGTTTTCCCTCGCCGGAGTCGGATTCGAAGCGGATGCCGACTATAACGGTCAGAAAGCGGCCCTCGTTTACGATATCTACGAGCGCGCTTTCGCGGATGACCCGCGGTTCGAGCATGATCCGCGACCACGGCCGACGGTGAGCGCCACGGGACCGTGACCGGATCAGCCCCGGATATGAACGGCGTCAGCCCGCGCGCTCCGCGTCGCTGCGCAGGATGCAGAACTCGTTGCCCTCCGGATCGGCGAGCACAACCCACCCGGTGCCGTCGGGCATCCGTCGGTCATCGACCGTACGGGCGCCCAATTTCAGCAGCCGCGCGAGCTCTTCGTCGCGCGTGCCGTCGGCGGGCTTGAGGTCGAGGTGCAGCCGGTTCTTGACCTGCTTCGGCTCCGGAACCTCAATGAACAGCAACCGCTGCGAACCGTCGGGCGAGAAGATCATGCACTCCTCGTGACCGGGCTCGTTGGGGTCGTTCGGGTCCTCCCGCATGCCGAGCACCTGCGCCCACCACACCGACTGGGCATAGGCGTCGCGGCTGTCGATCGACGTGTGCGAGATGCGGCAGG
>JAZQRG010000082.1:0-2581 GCA_045629445.1 Mycetocola sp.
AGAGACGCGATGAAACGCTCAAGGCCGCCCTCGGCATCCGCAGCGTTTCCGATGCCGTGCGCGCCGCTGCCCGCATGATGGAAATCGCCGGAGACGACGCCAAAGCGTTCACCGAGCAGAAAGACGCCGAGGAGCGGGAGCACGCGCTGCGTTCGCTCGGTGTCGAACCCGGCGAGAACCTGCCGCCGGCGCTCCGATCGCAGATCCGGTCGCTCGAAGACGACCAGAAACGCCGTGCGACCCGCAGTCTCCGTGACGGCATTGACCGCATCCTCGTCGATCTGCTCTCGCTCTACCGTGACATCATCATGCTGCAGCTCGGGCGACGGGAGACCGTCATCAACCGTGAACTCCTCGACCAGCTGGAGCAGGCGGGCGAGGCTCGCACCCCGGCCGAAACGATGGCGACGATGGATGCCATCCAGCAGACCCGTCGGCGCATCGAAGGAAACGTTGCACCCGCACTCGCCCTCGAGGCGATGCTCGTGACGGCGATCCGATGACGACAACAGCGGCACCGGTCCAGCCGGCGGCGCCGACCCAGCCAGCGACACCGACCACACGGAGGCGACTCGAGTGACAGATCGACAGCGAGCGAACGGCATCCGGCCAGGACACACCGGTAAGAAAGTCACCGGTATTCTCGCCCTGAGCGTTGCGCTCGTACTGACGCTGAGCGGCTGCGTGACGGCGTTCTTCCCCGATGGCAAAGCCGGTGCTGTCGCAACATCGACGCCTGCCGCGGAAGACGTGGCCAAGAACCTGCGGGAGTTCTACGGGCAGAACGTGGTCTGGTCGAACTGTGAGCGGTCGTTCGAGTGCGCGACGGTGACGGCCCCCATGGACTGGGAGAACCCGGAAGACGGCGATATTGAACTTGCCCTTATTCGCCAGCGGGCGTCAGGAGACGCCATCGGTTCGCTCTTCGTCAACCCTGGCGGTCCAGGAGCATCGGGCTATGAGTTCGTTCGTGACTCCGTTGACTACGCCACCGACAGCGCGCTCCAGGAGCGCTTCGACATCGTCGGCTTCGATCCGCGCGGTGTCGGCCGGTCAACGCCGGTGACGTGCCTCGACGACGAGGCCATGGACGAGTATCTCTCCGGACTCGCAACGGCTGAACGCGGCAGCGAGGCCTGGATCGACGAGCTCGAAGCGAGTTCACAGGAGTACGGAGAGGCCTGTGCCGAAAACACAGGGGAGTCGCTCGAGTTCACCGACACGGTGAGCGCCGCCCGCGATCTCGACCTCATGCGTGCGGTGCTCGGCGATGAGAAGCTCTACTACCTCGGGTATTCGTACGGAACCTTCCTCGGCGCGACATACGCCGAGTTGTACCCGAAGAAAGCTGGACGCCTGGTGCTCGACGGCGCGATCGACCCGTCGACGAGCAACTTCGAGGTCAATCTGACCCAGGCTCAGGGTTTCGAGAGCGCACTGCGGGCCTATCTCGAGGACTGCCTCGGCACCTCCGAGTGTCCGTTCAAGGGATCCGTTGACGACGCGATGGCCACCATCGGCGCACTGCTCACCTCGGTTGACGCGTCACCGATCAAGGCATCCGACGGTCGCATGCTGGGTGCGAACACGCTGCTCACCGCCATCATTTACCCCCTGTACTCGCCGGAGTCCGGGTGGCCGCTGCTGAGCGAGATGTTCGCAGACGTGATGAGCGGGAGCGCCGAGTACGCCTTCTCCTTCGCGGATGCCTACAACGGACGCAATGCAGACGGAAGCTACCGCGACAACTCGACCGAGGCATTCAGCGCGTACAACTGCCGCGACTACACCTACGACGATGACCCCGCCAAGATGGCCGAGGAAGCAGCGGCACTCGCCGAGGCAGCACCGACGATCGGTCCGTTCTTCGGATACGGCGACATCGCGTGTGCGAACTGGCCGTACCCCGACGGTGCAGAACGCGAGAAGATCACCGCTGAAGGTGCGCCACCCATCCTCGTCGTCGGAACGACTAACGACCCCGCGACTCCGTACGTCTGGGCTGAAGCCCTCGCGGACCAGTTGGAGAGCGGGGTGCTCGTCACCTATGAGGGCGAGGGGCACACCGGCTACAACAAGGGCAGTGAGTGCGTGAACTCGGTCGTCGACGATTATCTGATCTCGGGTGAGGTGCCGACAGAAGACCCGCTGTGCTCCTGACGTGGTCATAACCGCCCCGAAGACCCTGTAAGATCGATAGCTGTGTGCGTCGTAACGGCCGATTTCGGCCGAAGCGAAACACGCCGCCTTAGCTCAGTCGGCAGAGCGTTTCACTCGTAATGAAAAGGTCGTGGGTTCGATTCCCACAGGCGGCTCCATATTCACCTGATAGATCAGGATTTCGGCCGTCCCGGAAGGGACGGAAATTATGACTAGGTGGCCATTTATTAGCCACAAATGGTGCTCCGACGCACGTTTCGCCTCAACGCAACGGCCCATCACGGGTGGTCGCGAAACGTCTCGGGAGATCTTGCGCACCTGTTTGGTATGCACGAGGAATCCATCATGACCGGGCTGGAGCGTCTGATCTCCACCCGAGAGCACGCCGAGTATCTCGGCGTCGCCCCCCAGGCCATCTACG
>JAZQRG010000083.1:0-7707 GCA_045629445.1 Mycetocola sp.
GCCACGAAGGCGCCAGTGAGCCGCCATCTGGCCGCCAGCGTACCGCCAACCGGTTGAAACGGTGTGACGCCGCCCATCGCTGGTGAATCCGAAACGGATGCCGCGTGCCGGCGCTGTGCGCGGCATCCGTTTCGAGTTCGCGGTCCCGGAGCGTCGCACGCCTGACCGTGGGCCGCAGGAGCTTCCGCCGCGAAACCATCCGCAGCGGCAGGGGGGCACCCGCTCAGTAGTCGTCGACGTCGTCGACCAGGCGCACCTGCAGCACACCCGGCACGTCCGCGAACCCATCGACGAGCCGGTCGCGCTCGGTCTTCCCTTCGAACGCGAGCACGAGTAGCACGCTGGATTCTGCCTCGGACGGGCCGGGGGTATCGACGGAGACAACGGATGCCGCGAGCCCCTGTTCGGTTGCAACCCGAAGAATGTTGCGGAGGGTCCCGCTCCCCGGCTCGTAGCGGAGTTCAGCGAGCTGCCGATCTTCATGCGGCCGGAAGAGGTTGCCCAACCGGGTCAGCACGAACTGGGCGAACAGGTTGAGCGCGGTCGCGGCGATCGCGAGCACCGGCATCCCGGCCCCGCACGCCATCCCGACCGCGGCAGCGACCCAGATCGTTGCGGCGGTGGTGAGCCCGCGCACGGAATCTTTCCGCACGAAGATCACCCCGGCGCCAAGGAAGCCGATTCCCGAGACGATCTGGGCGGCGATGCGCGACGGATCGATGATGGCATCCGGTTCGAGAACCGAGGAAAAGCCGTACGCAGAGATGAGGGTGAATACGGCGGAGCCGGTTCCGACCAGGGTGTGGGTTCTCAGGCCGGCGCTCTTCTGCCGGAACTGCCGTTCGAGACCAATGAGCGCGCAGAGCACGAACGACAACGCGAGCATTTGGAACACGGTGAGCGCTGTCGGGCTGGTGAAGTCCCAGAGAGCGGATGCCTGGACGGTCGGGGATGCTGCGAACGGCATCAGTACCCCCGACCATCCGGGCGAGTTGTGGGCTGGTTAGCCAAGTGATTCACGGGTGGCGCGCTCATGCCACTGCCAGCCCAGTTCCGGGTCGTCGGTGGTGATGCCGTCGACTCCGAACTCCACCGCGCGCTTCATGTCGTCATAGCTCTTGACCGGCCAACCCCGCACGCCCAAGCCGGCGGCGTGCATTTTGTCGACGATGGACTTGTCGAGACCGATCCAGTTGCAGTGGAAGATGTCCGATCCGGTTTTTTCGATGAGCACGTCGATGGCCGCGCGCTCGTCGACCGACGCCGGGTAGCTGAGAACATTCACCCCCCGAGGCACCTGTGGCGCCAGTTCGCGAAGTTCCTCGAGCGCATCGGCGTCGAAACTGCAGAAAATGCTGCGAGCTGCATACTCCGGGTAGCGCGTCATGAAATCAGCGAGAGCGCCAACCGAACGACGTTCCTTGACCTCGACCTGGATCGTGACGGAGGTCGCCGCGAAGGCCTCCTCGAGCGTGAGCGCCGGAAAACCGGAGTTCATCGTCACGGCTCGTACCTCAGCGAGGGTGAGCTCGGCGATCGGGCCGAGGTTCCTGCCGCTGTCGTCGGCCACCACCCGGTCGAGCGTGTCATCGTGCACGACCACGAGCTCGTTGTCGCTTGTGCACCTGACGTCCAGCTCAATTTCGAGGGCACCGACGCGCTCAGCGAGCACGAACGCCTCAACACTGTTCTCGGGGGCGTGGGCCATCGCACCGCGATGACCGACCATGGAAAATTCGGGATACTGCATCAGGCGTTCACGCGTCTCTCGTACTTGTTGCGGATCTTCTCGGTTGCGGTTTCGACGAGCTTCGCCGTTTGCTTCACGACCGCGGCCGGGTCTTCACCACCGGCGTAGACCTTCTGAATGGCCGTGCGCATATCGGGAACGACCGACGGAACGTAACGACGGACCACGTCGGGCTGGCGTGCGATTTTCAGCTGCTGGATCGCGACCTCGAAGTTCGGGTTTTCCTTGATCTTCTGTTTCATCTCGGCCGATTCTGCGGCCGCTTTGGTCGGGGGAAGGTAGCCCGTTTGCATGACCCAGTTCGTGGCGGCTTCGCCGGTCGACAGGTACTTGATCAGCTCGAAGGCGGCCTTCTTGCCCTCTTCCGAGGCGTTCTTCGGGATGGAGAGTCCACCACCGCCGGTCGGCGTTCCGTCGTCTTTCTCTGCCGGCAGGAACCCGGTTCCGAACTCGAAGTCGGCCGACGTTGTGAGGCTGTTCAGCAGCCCGGTGGACTGGGTCACCGTTGCGACGAGTCCGGAAATGAAGTCGTTGCTCGGGTCGGTGGCGAGATAGCCGGACTTGTCGTCGAAGATGACGGCGCGGTCGAACTCGAGCGCTGCGATAGCCGGGTCGGCGTCGAGCGTCACGTCGAGACCGTCCGAGATGGCACCGCCCATGCTCCAGATGAGGCCCTGGATGTACCAGTCGTCTCCGCCGGCGTACGCCCGCATCGAAACCGGATTGCCTCGGTAAGCGAAGCCGTTGAGTTCCTTGCCCCACTCGCGGAACTCGGTCCAGGTCTTCGGCGAGCGGTCGGGGAGGCCGACCTGCGAGAAGATCTCTCGGTTGTAATAGAAGAGCGGCGTTGACCGGCCGAGCGGAAGCCACCAGACCTCGTCGTTGACGGTGCCCTCGGCCAGAAGTCGTTCGTTGAACGCATCCTTGCCGAAGCTGTCGTCGAAGTAGCCGCCGAGGGGCTCGAGCACGTCGCTGAGGAAGAAGCGGTTCCACGACACGTCGCCGAGGATGATCAGGTCGGGCACCTGTTTGGCCTGCAGCCCCGCTGCCAGTTTCGACTCGGTGCCGTCGTATCCGTCGAACTGCTGAATCTCGGCGTAAATATCGGTCTGTGACTCGTTGAACCCGTTGACCAGCCCGGCGAGGATTTCACCGTTCGCTCCGCCGAACGAGCTCCACATGACGATCCGCTGTCGCTTCGCGTACTTCGCCGGAACCTCGCCCTTGGGCTGCGCGAATGTGGCAGCGGCGGGCGAAGAACACCCGGCGAGCAGCGGCACTGCTGCCATGGCGAGGGCGCCAGCGGCGATGACCTGGCGACGCGATGCGTTCCAGTTGGATAGCCCGCCAAAGGGCGAGGGTGATGAGTGGAAACTGCTCATGGTGATGACTCCTTCGAGGGATGGCGGCATGCCTGATGCGCCGTTGGTTGGACGGAAAGATGGGGCGCCGGGAGGCGCGTGGAGCGAACGGTTACTTGCTGCTCATCGCTGCCCCGGCGAGCCCGGTGATGATGTACTTCTGGGCGAACAGGAACACCAGGAGGATCGGCAGCACGACGAAAACGGTCCCGGCCATGATGACTCCCCAGTCGTTGATCCCCTCGGCATCCTTGAGGAACATCAGGCCGATGGGAAGGGTGCGCATGTCGAGCGAGTTTGTGGCGATGAGCGGCCAGACGAACGAGTTCCACTCGTCAATCAGGGCGATGAGCGTGACGGTAATTACCGCTGGCTGCGACATCGGAACGACGAAATTGAACAGCCGTCGGATGTGCCCGGCCCCGTCGATCGATGCCGCCTCCATCACCTCGCTCGGCAGCGACAGGAAATGTTGCCGCAGGAGGAAGGTGCCGAACGCGGATGCCACGCCGGGCAGGATGATGCCGGCATAGGTGTTGATCAGACCGAGGCTGCCGATGGTGATGTAGTTCACCAGGAGCGTGACGTGGCCCGGCACCATCAGCGCACCGATCATGATGAGGAACAGAATGTTCTTTCCGGGGAACCTGAGGAAGGCGAAGGCGTAGGCGGTCGAGACCGCGAGCACCACCTTTGCCACGGTCCCGACGACGGCCACCACGATCGAGTTGATGAAGAACTTGTCGAACGGGGCGGACTCCCAGGCCCGCGTGAAGTTATCCAGGGTCGGTTCGGACGGGATGATTTTGAGCGGCCAGCTGTAGATTTCGCCGTTCGTCTTCAGCGCGGACGAAACGAGCCAGAACAGCGGGATTGCGAACAGCAACCCGGCGATCGCCAGCAGAATGACGGCCCACAACGGGTGGCGCGGTCGTTTGCGGCCGCCAAGACGAACCGGCTTTGTAAGCGGAGAGACGGATGCCATCAGTAGTGAACCTTCCGCTCGACGTACCGGAACTGAATAGCGGTTACGGCCATGAGAATGACGAACATGAGAACGGATGCCGCGGCGGAGTACCCGACATTGAAACGGATGAAGCCCTGCTCGTAGATGTACCAGCTCAGGGTGGTCGTGGAGTTGGCTGGGCCACCTCCCGTCATCATCGCGATCACATCGAATGACTGGAAGGCGGAGATGATCGTCGTGACCGAGAGGAAGAAGGTCGTCGGTGACAGGAGGGGAAGCACAATGCGACGGAAGGTTTGCCACCGGTTGGCGCCGTCGAGACGAGCGGCTTCGAGCACTTCCTCTGGCAAGCCCTGAAGTGCAGCGAGATACACGATGGCGACGAAGCCGACACCCTTCCAGATCGACACGATCAGCAGTGCCGGGAGCGCCCAGCTCGTCGAGGTGATCCACGCCGGGGAATCCATGCCGAATGCCGAGAAGACCACTCGCATGAGGCCGTAGTTCGGGTCGAAGATGAAGAGCCAGATCGCGGCGACCGCAGCTCCGGAGAGGACGTGCGGCGAGAAGGCGAGAGCCGAAACCGCTGCGCCGCCCTTCATCTTGAGGTTGAAGAGCGTAGCGAGGGCGACGCCGACGACGAGGCTCACAACGACAACGACTACGACCCAGACCAGGGTGGTCCAGAGGACGCTGAGGAAGTCGGAGCTCGTCGCGAGGGAGATGTAGTTGTCGAGTCCGATGAAGTACGGCTGGGGTTCGATCATGTCCCACTCGGTGAGACTGAGGTAGACATTTGCGATGACCGGCCAGTAGGCAAAGATCGCGATCAGGATGAGGTTGGGAAACGCGAGGAGCGCGAACAACCCATACTCGCGCCGAAGGCGCCCGTTTCGTTTTCTGGGCGGGCCGCCAACCGGGGCGGCAGGCGTCACCGCCCGTGCGGGAGTCAAGGTTTGAGACATGGTGGCGGTTCTTTCTTCATGGATCCAGCCCGACGAAAAGCATCCGTCGTCGTTGGCATTAGGTGCTCGGCGTGCTGGCATGAGCCTCGGTCGTCGTCTCTCGCACCAGCCCCATACGCCACTCTAAGAGGGGACAGGTGAACGTTTGTGCCAACGTTGGGTGCTTAAAGTGACCGGTTCATGACCGGTTCGTCGAGGCTCCGAATAGCGGCAGAATAGGAACATGGCGCCCCGTCTCAGCTACTCAACCCACGAGCGCCAGAAGGAGATTGTCGAGCTGGCGCGCTCGGCGGGCCGGTTGGATGTCGGTGCCACAGCCCTCCTCCTCAACGTGTCTCCCGAGACCCTTCGGCGCGATCTTCGGGTGCTCGAGAACAAGGGTCTGATCAGGCGAACTTATGGCGCGATCCTGCCGACGGAGGTCGGCCGCTACGAGGCAACGATGGGTGCTCGCGAGGCCAACGACGCCGACGAGAAGTACGCGATCGCGGAGGGCGCTGTCGGGCTCATCGAGGGCATGAGTACGATCTTCCTTGACGAGGGGCTTCTGCCCCGTTTGATTTCCGTTAAGTTACCCGTTGACCGGAGTTTGACTGTTGTCACTCCTTCGTTACCCATCGCATCTGAGCTGGCCCAGAACTCCGGTCATGAAGTGATTGTGCTCGGCGGTCGGGTGCGGGGAAAGACGCTCGGAACCGTCGACCAGTGGGGCATCGACATGCTGAGCAAGCTCATGGTCGACCTCGCCTTCATTGGCACAAACGGGGTCTCAGTCGACCGCGGACTCACCACGCCAGACCCGGCGGTCGCCGCTGCCAAGTCGGCGGCGCTCAAAGCGTCTCGGCAGAGTGCGCTGGTGTGTGAGCACACCAAGTTCGGGGTCACGAGCTTTGTGCAGTTCGCGTCGGTCAGTGACGTTGACTACATCGTGACCGGCACCCAGCTGCCACTGTCGATGGCCACCAGGATGGGGCACTTGGGTCCGCGCGTGCTGCGCTTCTGAGGCCGCTCGGGCGTCAGTGGACGTGCCCGGCCCGCCTGAGCACTCGATGGCATCCGTCGTTACTCTTTCCGCGACCCGGCCCCACGGGCGGGCTCGAATGGGCCCACCTATCCTCGGTCTTGCGGCCCCCGCGTCAGTTCGGTTGCCATGGCGAGGTTGCCGGCCAGGAGCCCACCGTCGACCGGCAGGGTGACGCCGGTGATCCACGATGCAGCGCCCGAGGCCAGGAACACGAGCGCGTTCACCACGTCGTCCATCGCGCCGACCCTGCCCATCGGATACCAGCGGGATGCCCGCGTCATGAGATCGGGGTCGACGCGTAGCCGTTCGTCCCAGTGTCCAGTCGCGATCGTGCCGGGCGCGACGGCGACGCAGCGCACGCCGTCCGCCCCGAACTGGCTGGCGATGGACTTGGTCAGGCTCACCAGGCCGGCCTTGGCGGCTGAGTACGACTCGTTGCCGAAATAAGCGAGCCCATTCACCGACGCGATGTTGAGGATGACGCCGCCGCCGTTGTCGATCATCGTCGGGAGCACAGCCTGCGAGCACAGCATCGGGCCGAGCAGGTTGACGGCGAGGTCCCGTTGCCATTCGTCGGCCGTCGCTTCGAGGAACGGTGTGTTCGAACACGTCATCGCGTTGTTGACGAGCACATCGACGGTGCCGAACTCAGCGATGGTCGCCTGCACCATCGCGGCGACCTGGGTCGGGTCGCTGATGTCGGCCTGCACCGCCAACGCCCGCGGCACGGACGCGGCCACCCGTTCGGCAGCAGGGCCGTCAATGTCGGCGACTACTACCCGAGCGCCGAGTGCCGCGAAGCGAGCCACCGTCGCCTCGCCTATTCCTGAGCCGCCCCCGGTGACGATGACCGTTCTGTCTGCGTAGTCCATTGCTTCCTCTCGGTTTCAGGTGCGTGGTTGAGACCGATGATATGCGGCGCCGGTGGAAGCGCAGCGGCTCCACGCCCGCAAACGGATGCCACGAAGCGGCGCGGCCGGCGGCATCCGTTTCTGCGCGGCGCGCATTGAACGCTGTGCTTCCAGCGTTGCCCTGCAGTGGTGAGCTTCTGCAGCGCGAGCACAGACGCTGCCGCGGTCGCGAGGTGGCGCGAGATTGGGCCGCTTTGCCCGCAGTGAACAGCGCACCCGAGTTCAGTGTGCGCAAAAGTACCCGAAGAGATCTGTTGAGAGCACTTTGCGCGCACTGAACAACGCGTTCAAAATTCAATGTGCGCAAACGAACCTGTAGGCACGTGTTGAGAGCACTTTGCGCGCACCGAATTGCAGAGGCCAGGTCGCTCGTGCTTAGAGGTCGCGAGGTCGGAGCGCTTTGCGCGCACTGAACAGAGCGCTCAAGATTCAGTGTGCGCAAACGAACCTGAAAGTGCCTATTGGGAGCACTTTGCGCGCACTGAAACGCAGAGGCCAGATCGGTCGTGCTTAGACGGCGCGAGGTCGCGTTCGCCGCCGTGACAGATGACGAGAGCGGATGCTGTCGGTACCGTCAGTGAAGCCTGTCGCCTGTTCGCGGCAAAGCTGAGAGGCTCCCCGCTGCCCGATGTCGCTGCCCACTGTCGAATCCACCCCCTGTCACCCGCGCCTACCGCACGGGCACCGACCTAGCGCGCGTCGACTCCCGAACCCACGGCATCCGTTGTC
>JAZQRG010000084.1:0-1960 GCA_045629445.1 Mycetocola sp.
CTCGATGGCGTTGAAGCCGTTCCCCTCGCGACCCCGAACGAGACAGCGGACACCGGAATCATCCAGGTGATTCCGAGTGGTGGCCCCGACTCGGTCGCCACCAAGGACCTCGTCGCCGAGATCCGTTCGATGCACGACTACTTCCTCGACGAATACGACGTCGACCTCTCGGTCACTGGATTCACCGCCGTCGGTATTGACGTCTCCGACAAGCTCGGTGGCGCGCTGCTGCCGTTCGGTATCGTCGTGGTCGGCCTCTCCCTCATTCTGCTGACCATGGTGTTCCGCTCGATCTGGGTGCCGATCAAGGCAACTCTCGGCTATCTGCTGAGCGTCTGCGCATCGTTCGGTGTGGTCTCGCTGGTCTTCGAGTATGGCTGGTTCGCCGAAGCGCTCCACATCACACCAGGCAGCCCGGTGATCAGCTTTATGCCGATCATTCTCATGGGTGTGCTCTTCGGACTCGCCATGGACTACGAGGTATTCCTCGTCGCCCGCATGCGGGAGGACTATGTGCACTCCGGCAAGGCGCGAGAGTCCATTCGAACCGGTTTCCTCGGCTCGGCCAAGGTCGTGACCGCGGCTGCGATCATCATGTTCGCGGTGTTCGCTGCCTTCGTTCCCGAAGGTGACACCAACATCAAGCCGATCGCTCTCGGCCTCGCCGTCGGTGTCTTCGTCGACGCGTTCATCGTGCGCATGACCCTCGTTCCCGCCGTGCTCGCCCTTCTCGGCGAGAAGGCATGGTGGATCCCGAAGTGGCTCGACCGCGCACTGCCGTCGTTCGACGTCGAGGGTGAGGGCGTTGCCAAGGAGATCGAGCTGCGCAACTGGCCAAGCCCCGATTCGCGCGACATTGCAACGGCGGAGGGGCTGACCCTCGATGCCGACCGCGTCCGCCTCTACGAGAACGTCTCGTTCTCGCTGCCACAGGACGGCACGCTCGTCGTCTCAGCCGACCGGGAGGCGAGCGTCACCGCGCTGCTCCTGACGCTCTCGGGACGCATGGCTGCCGACACCGGCATTCTCAAGGTGGCCGGCTACGTTGCGAGCGTGCGGGCGGCATCCATTCGCTCACGCGTCGCATTCGTGTCGCTCAGCGAGGCAACTGACCCGGTCCGTGACCTCACCGAGGCGCTGAACGAGAAGCCGCGCCTCGTTGCCATCGACGGTATCGACCAGGTGACGGATGCCGTTACCCGCCGGAACATCTACGACGCGCTCGTCTCGGCACAGGGCGCTGCGGCGAAGCGCGAATCCACCCTCGCGGTTGCTGTCGGCACCGCATTCCCGGATGCGATCGGTGATGCCGTTCCCGGTGTTGATTCAGCAGTCCGGATTGACTTGACAGACTCAGAACTCACGCACGAAGCAGAGGTATCCGCATGAGCACCCCACTCGCACGTTTCAAGGAATCACGCGCGACAGGTCGCATCACCTGGCGCTCGGTACTCGGTGTTCTCCTCGTTCCGCTCGTCGTCGCCGGAGTGCTCGTCTGGGCATTCTGGAACCCGCAGGAGCGGCTCGATACGGTGAATGCCGCGATCGTGAACCTCGATGAGCCCGTCGAACTTGACGGCCAGACCGTTCCGCTCGGCCGGCAGCTTGCTGGTGGACTCGTCGGTGGCGGGTCCACCGATTCGACGAGTGCTTCCGGTGCTGACCTGAGCGACACCAACTACAACTGGGTGCTGACCGACGAGGAAGACGCGGATGCCGGCCTGACGTCGGGCAAGTACACCGCTGTCGTCACCATCCCGGAGAACTTCTCTGCTGCGGCAACGTCGTTCTCGGGCGATGCGGCTGAGGCCGAGAAGGCCACCATTAACGTCGAGACGAGCGACAAGAGCCGACTCGTGGATGACGCGATCAGTTCGGTCATCACGACGACGGCGGCGAGCGTTGTCGGCAATGAGCTGACCACGACCTACCTCGAGAACATCTACGTCGGCTTCAACAC
>JAZQRG010000085.1:0-1558 GCA_045629445.1 Mycetocola sp.
GTCGCCAAATCTGAGGACATCTCCTGTCCAGCTGTCTGGCTCAACGCTGATTTCGACACGATCGAGTGGCGCGACGACTGGTGACCCGCGACCACGAGCGACAGCGTCATTCACCTTCGGGAGCTCGCGGGCGTGGCGGCAGTTCGCCGGTCCTACACGCCGGGCCACCGACTCCGAGAGCGGCGCCGTCTGGCGTTCTACCCGACGTCAACGAGTCCTTCGACGGCGTCGTCCAAGGCAGCAGGGGCGCGGCCCGGGTACGAGGACGGCATCACGTTCTGCCGACCGCTGCCAGAGACCGCCAGAGTTCAGTGGGCCGCTGCTACCAGCGGCATCCCGAAAGCGGTCTACGGGAAGTTTCGGGTCGTTTGGTTTCGGTCCAGCGTTCTGGGACCGCCTGCCCGAGCGTGTCGTCGACATCGAGGAGGCCGGCGCTCATCGTTCAGAAACGATCAGTTTCGGTCCGTTGTGGATTCCTACAAGAGGGGCAAACCCCGGCACACCCGCCCAAGAAGGGGGCGCGCTGTCGCCGGCAGCGAGTGGGAGACTTGGTGGAGTTCGGCATCGAGGGGGATGCTCACCGCAACCCTCCTCACGAAAGAAGCTTGCATGGTCTCGCTGTCCGCCGCCGTCGGTATCGCGCTCATCGAGCTCGGGCTCGCCCTCACCCCGGGGCCGAACATGATGTATCTCGTCTCCCGCAGCATCAGTCAGGGATGGCGCGCCGGAATGATGTCACTGTCCGGGACGGCCGTGGGGTTCGTCGTGTACATGGCGATGGCAAACCTCGGGTTGGCGGCAGTGTTTCTCGTCGTCCCGTGGTTGTTCATCGCCCTGAAGGTCGCGGGTGCCGTCTACCTTCTCTGGCTCGCCTACAAGACGCTCCGCCCGGGCGGGAAATCGCTGTTCGAAACCAACGATCTTCCGCGGGACTCGTTCGGCAAGCTTTTTCGCATGGGGCTCCTGACGAACCTCCTCAACCCGAAGGTCGCGATCCTCTACCTCGCGCTTATCCCGCAGTTCATCGACCCCGCAGCCGGCAGCATCGTGGCCCAAGGATTTCAGCTCGGCGCGATCCAGATCCTCGTCGGCGTTGCCGTGAACGGCGCGATCATCCTCGCCGCCGGATCAGTCGCCACGTTCCTACAACGCAAGCCGGCCTGGATGCGGTGGCAGAAGTGGGTCACTGGCACGCTCCTCGGTGCAATCGGCGTGAAGCTCGCGATCGACGCCCCCGCCCCCGCCGTCGCGCCATAGCCGACAGGAGCACTTCGCGTCGCGTTGCCGGAAACTCAGCCGCACCGAAAATCAGGACCGAAACTCCGACGACCCATAACTGGTTTCGTGACGCTCGAACTCCTGCCGGAGACTTTGTAACGTGTGGTTACGCTCTTCGAAGCCCTGAGCATGAGGGTGCCGGGCAGACCGCGAGCCAGATTCGGCGATGTCGCGCGCTGGCGCACCCGCAGTGAACAACTCGCGACGCTCACCGCTCGCCGAACCAGTCCGGCTGGCCAAGCGAGTGATCGCGCTCAACGAGGAGCTCGCGACCAACCAC
>JAZQRG010000086.1:0-1773 GCA_045629445.1 Mycetocola sp.
GAGCCGCGCCTGCTCATCCACGCCGGCATCGCCACGCTTCGAATGTGGGACCCGATCATCGACTCACTCGTGGTGAACCACTACGTTCTGCGCTACGACACGCGCGGTTTCGGTGCGACGACCTCAGGACCCGACCCATACTCGGATCGCGAGGACGCTCGAGCGGTGCTCGACCATCTCGGCATCTGGCGGGCGGCGCTGGTCGGCGCGTCCCGCGGTGGCCGCACCGGTCTCGACGTCGCCGTTGAAACACCTGACCGGGTCGCGGGGATCGTCACGGTCGGCTCGGGACCAGGCGGCTTCCCCGAGGTGGAACTCACGGATGCCGAAGATGAACTGTGCACTCAGCTCGATGAGGCGTGGGAGGCGAAGGACCATGACCGCATCGCCGACCTCGAGGTGCGGCTCTGGTCGATCAGACCGCTGCGGAACCAGGAGGACCTCGACGAGGACTTCGTTCGGACCGCGTTTGAACTCAACCGGGCGAACCTGCGGCACCACGGCGGCGTTCTCGGCGCCGCGACCGAACTCGAACCGCCCGCGTACGACCGAATCGTCGACCTCGATATTCCCGCGCTCGTGACCGTCGGCGAGTACGACATCACCCCGGCACTCATCCAGTTCGAGTACCTCGCCGAGACGATCCCGAACGCGACGAGGCACATCTTCCAGGCCTCCGCCCACCTGCCGAGCGTCGAGCATCCGGAACAGTTCCTCGAGGTGCTGAAGCCGTGGTTGGCCGAACACGGGCTGTGACGCGCAGGTGCCGACCCGCGCTCGTCGCGAGGAGTTGGCGCCGCCCGCACGCCGACGGGACTAGGTCGGCGGACTCGCGCGTTTGACCACGTCGTAGGCGGCGAGCGCCGCTTTCCGCGTCACGGCAAGATCCACGATCGGCGCTGGGTAGGCATCCGTTCCGATTTCCAGCACGTTCTGGCGAACGTACTCGCCGTGTGGATCGAACTTCTTCGCCTGCAGTTCGGGGTTGAAGATCCGGAAATACGGTGCGGCATCCGCCCCCGACCCTGCCACCCACTGCCAGTTGAAGGCGTTGGCGGCCTGATCGGCGTCAACGAGGGTGTCCCAGAACCAGCGCTCACCCTCGCGCCAGTCGATGAGCAGGTTCTTCGTCAGAAATGACGCGACCACCATTCGAATGCGGTTGTGCATGCTGCCGGTTCGCCAGAGTTCGCGCATTCCGGCGTCGACGATCGGGATGCCCGTTCGGCCGCGCTGCCACGCGTCGAGGGCCTCCTCGTCGAGCGGCGGCCATGGGAAGGCGTCGAAACCGCGTCGCCAGTTCACCGTCGCGAGATCGGGAGCGGCGAACAGCACGTGGTAGCAAAACTCCCGCCAGCCGAGCTCGGTGAGAAACCGCGAAGCACTCGCCGCCTCCTTTGCCGATGCACCGCGTCGGGCCAGGTCGGTTGCGGCCCACACCCGGTGGGGGCTGATCTCGCCCCAGCGGAGGTGCGGCGAGAGCCGGGAGGTCGCCTGCTGCGCCGGCAGGTCGCGCTCGTCGTCATAGGCCGCGAGATTGTCGGCCAGGAACTCGTCGAGAAGGCGGTGAGCGGATGCCTCGCCCGGCTGCCACGCCTCCCGGAGGCCCGCTGCCCAGTCGGGCCGGGTCGGCTGGAGCGCCCATTCCTCCAGCAGGTCGCTCGGCACATTGCCGGCCCAGCCCGTCACGGTTTTCGGGCCGTCGAGCGGGGCTCGCGGCGGAGGCGCAGCCAGGCAGGCACGCCAGAACGGCGTGAACACCGAGAATGGCGT
>JAZQRG010000087.1:0-7623 GCA_045629445.1 Mycetocola sp.
GGCGATGATCGCAGCGAGGTCGTCGATGCCGCCGAGGTACTCGACGACGACACCCTCAACGCGAAGGTCGTCGCCCCAGACCTTTTCGACGAGTTCGGCGTCGTGCCTGCCCTCGACGTAGATGCGGGACGGGAGGGCGACGCGGGCGCGTGAGTCCCCGACAGCGAACGAGCCGGATGCCGTGCGGGTCGGACCAGCGGCCTTCTTCTTCGGCACGGTGAGGATGATCGGTTTGCCCTCGAGGAGGAAGCCGGGGCCGAGCGGGAAGACGCGACGTTTGCCGTGGCGGTCTTCGAGCTGCACTGTCTTGCCTTCGATCCCGGTGACAGCACCGCACCAGCCGGTCATCATTTCTTCGACGACGAGGTCGGTGACCGCTTCGTGTTCCTGGGGTGGCGGGGTCTTGCTCTTTCGCCAATCCGTGGCGAGAACGTCGCTTCCGTACGGGTCATAACTCACGTCGTCAACGGTAGTCGGGGCCGCTGACGGCGAGCGGATGCCACGCTGCGGTTGAGCAGGCGAGCAAGCGGACATGGCGATGCCGCTTTTCTGGATGCCCACCTCGATGGGTCTGGATTTGCTCGGCGTTTCGACATTAGAATCCTGCGAAATCGCTTCGCCATGTGTGTTCGGAGGATCGGTGCCATCGAGTGATCTCTCGCCGCGGCTTCGACACGTCGTGGATGCCCTTCCGCTCCGCGCCGGAATGCGAGTGCTCGAGGTCGGGGGCGCTCCCGGGGCCGCTGCGCGTGAGGCCGCCGCCCGGGTTGCCCCTGACGGACATGTGCTTGTTCTTGACCGCTCCACGACGGGAATCGAGCGCACGCGCATCGCGTGCCGCGAAGAAATAGCCGCCGGACTCCTCTCGACACTGTGCGCACCGGTCGAAGACTTCGAGCTACCGCCCGGAACGCCGCCGTTCGACCTTGCTTTCGCGTGCCGGGTCGGAGCGCTCGACGGGCGGCATCCGTCTCTGTATGCACGTGCGGTCGCGAATCTCGGCCGTGCCGTGCGGCCAGGCGGGCTGCTCTACATCGATACCGGCGATCCGCTCACCGCGGTGAGCTTGAGCTGACAGCGGCCCGCACATTAGGTCGGACTGCCTCTCTCATGAAACCGTTAGTCGCCCCGGGCGATCGCCGCTGCAACCAACCATGCTGACGCCCAGATCCCGCCAAGGATCAGGCCGAGGGACGGAAAGATGACCACGCCATACTGAAAATCGGTGAACCACATGGCTGAGGCGACGGCGGCCGCAGCCCCGGCCCCGATGCCCCCAATAATTGTCCGGATGCCGGCGGTCCTCGAGCGCGGAGTGCGTCGGGACATCCTTCGGGTGCCCAACACGATCAACGAAATGGCAATCGCCACAAGCGCAGCCGACGGTATGACGAGGAGGAACGCCGCGAAAGACATGCCGCAAGAATAGTGGCGGCACTGCGTCACCCGACGCGAGAGAGGCACCTGATTCGCTGCTGCCCCAGACGCGTCTCAAAGCGCGCTGCCTCGACAGTCGACGCTCCACTGATTATCCCAGGGCACGCAGGTACCGCCTCCGTGCCTCCAGCTGTGCAATTCGAAGCGCCGGGTACAGCACCCGCCACAGCCCCTGCGGCGCCGCTCGGGTGAGTGAACGAATCGTGAGAGAGACCTCGTCGCCGTCGCGGTGCACCATGAATGCTTCCTCGCCGTCGACCGGATGTCCCGGGAGCGTTCGATAAGAGAACCCCACGCGATCCTGCTCCTCGATCACAGTCACGACCTCGACCGGTTCCACGATGGCCAGTCCGAACACTCGCGCTGTCACGTTTACCCGATCACCGTGGGACACCGGGCCCGGTGCGTCCACGGTGAACCCACTCGCCGTCTTGACCTTCCAACGAAGGACGTCGTGAGTGACACGCTCCCACACGGCATCGCCACGTCCGATTCGTGCCGACACGTCAGAGCGACGGAATGGGCTATCGCTCATCGGCCACGTGCGCAGATCCGGGTTGGTCACCGCGCAGCTCCTTCGTGCTCGCGCTGCCCTGCCGCGAAGCGTTTCATGACGTCGACGTCGTCGGCGTGGAAGGTGCGCCAGTCTGAATCTGTCACGCGCTGCTCCCGTTCGCCGTTGGTGGCAATCCTAGGGCTGCATCAGCTGGGCAGCCCTCCCGTATCCTCGTCGTGTGCTCATCTGGATCAATGGAACCTTCGGCGTCGGGAAGACCCAGACGGCCCACGAACTGAGGAGAAAACTCCCGGGCAGCGTGATCGCTGACCCAGAAATTCTTGGATTCGGCATCCAGCGGATGTACCCGCCGGAGCTTCGAACCGACTTTCAGGACACGCCATGGTGGGAACCGGCGGTCGCCGCCATCCTGACCGATCTGAGCAGAAAACACTCGGGAGACGTCATCGTTCCCATGACCATTCACAACGAAGAGCGTCACAAGCGGATCATTGACACGATCCACGCGGCCGGGATCGACATCCAACGCGTCACGCTTCTGGCAAGCCCGGCGACTATCCGCGCGCGCCTCCGCTCTCGCATGGAGGGATCGGACAGCTGGGCGCTTGCCCAATACCCCACAGCCGACGCCGCCCTCCGAGGCCCGCTCTTTTCTCCTCACATCATTACCGACGACCTCACGCTCCCGGAGGTTGTCGAACGCATCGGCTCTCTGATCGGACACGACATTCACTATTCAGCGAGGGAGCGGCTTCTGCTTCCCATCCGGCAGGCGCTCGTGTCAGTGCGGCGCGCACGCTGACGACCGCTCTTGAGGACGGCCGTCGGCAGCCGCGTCCCTTGAACGCCCGTTAAGAGTCGGTCGGCGCTAGTCTGCTGGGGTGACTCTTCCATCGACCCGGCCCGTTGGCCCGTCCGCTGCGACGATGGCCGATTTCTGGCGGTTGGCGGCAATCACCATGTCTGCTCAGTTCCTGGCTGTCTGGAAACAACGCGCACTTTTCGTTGCCGTGGTGGTCGGTGCGGTCGCCCTCGCCGTGCTTTTGGGCGGTCTCGCGATCTTGTTCGGCGCGGGCGGGGCTCTGGTGGTCGGGGCGGTGTACATTGCAGTCCTCACCATCTCAACCGTCGGTGCCGTTCTCCTGTACGCGGCGTGGCGCCTGTTGGACCCCGCACGCATAGTGTTTCTGTCCTCCACCCGGGGCGCCTCTGTGGATGTGCGATTCAAGGGGAGCGTGATGTCCTTCGACAATCACGGCCGACTTCCAGGTGACGCGTCAGCGGCCTTGTTGCGCGGTCAGATTGCGCACTGGGCTGGCACTCTTGGGCATCACGTCGATGTGAAAGCGCAAAATGCGCGGGTTGCCGGCGTTTATGCCAAGCAGTTTCCGGAGCTGACCGCAGGGAACCCGGACGCCTTCGGTCGCATCCAGATGAGCGGCCGTCACACACGCTAACCTCTGGTGCACGAGCGATGGATTCGGATACCCGTTTCCTTCGCGGACTCACGTCATTACGATGTCGCACTATGGAAACCCGAGTTGTTGGTGGAGTCCGCCTGTCGTACTCCGAGCACGGCAGTGGCGTGCCGCTGATCGCACTCCACGGTGCCGGCGTTGACCACGGGGACATCGAATCTGCTCTCGAAGCCGTTCTTCCCGACAATGGCTACCGCCGCATCTACCCCGACCTTCCCGGGATGGGGCGCTCCTCGTCCGAGGGCATTCCGGATAACTCCGGCGTCGTGAGCGTGCTCGGTGACTTTATCGATGAGATCAGCGACGAACCTGTGCTGCTCGTCGGGCATTCCTACGGTGCCTACCTGGTCCGCGGACTCGCGGCGGCAAGGCCCGAACTTCTGCGTGGTGTTGCCCTCCTCTGCCCGTTCGCCGGTGATTCCGCAGATCTACCGACCCACCGTGCCGTCCGCCAGGACGACGATGCCTATGCCGATCTCGAACCCGCAGAGCACGACGGGTTCGATGGGTACTTTGTCGTGAGGACGAGGGCGCTCGCTCGCCGCTATCGTGACCGCATTGCGCCCGGCGTCGACCTCGTCGACGTTCCAGCCCTCGAGCGGATCTTTGCAGAATGGTCCATTGATCTGACCGCCGAGATGTTCAGTGCTCCGACGCTTCTCGTCGCCGGACGAGACGACGCGACGGCCGGATACACCCACGCGATTGATCTTGTGAAGCGCTACCCACGCGGCACACTGGCGATCATCGACGACGCTGGCCACGCACTCATGCATGAGAAGCCCGAACTGGTCGGCGCACTTCTCGGCGACTGGCTGAATCGCGCCACCCAGGAGCGCCCGTGACAGGACCAGGTTCTCTGGACTCCCCCACTGAACGGACAATAGACTCGCACCGTACCTCCAACCCGAAACGAAGGTGAGCCGATGCGGGCACGCTCGATCTGGGGCGTCGTGACACTCGCTGTCGCCGTCGTCCTTGGAACCCCTGCCCTTGCCTCCGCAACCGAACCGGTCACCCTCGGTGAATCCCGGGTTGTCGACGACGCGGGCGTTCTCGATTCAAGCGGTGTCGACTCGATCGAGTCCGCCATCGACACGATGCGCACCGACACGGGGGCCGACCTCTGGGTGGTCTATGTCGACACATTCGACAACCCGAGCGCAGCCGACGACTGGGCGAACACCACAGCGGAGATCAACGGTCTCGGGCCCAACCAGTACCTTCTCGCGGTCGCGACGGAGGCACGCCAGTACTACCTCTCCGGAGACTCCAGCGGCCCCATCAGTGACGAGCAGCTCGGCGAAATAGAGCAGCGCGTCATCCTCCCCGAGCTCTCCGACGACGACTGGGCCGGCGCCGGTGTTGCTGCTGCACAGGGCCTCACCAACGCGATCAACGGCGACGATGTAACGGATGCCGCGAGCGGAGGAGGCCTGTCGGGCGGCACCGTCTGGCTCATCCTCCTGGTTATTGCTGCGATTGCCATCGTCGTCGTGATCGTCGTTCTGCGACGCCGCAAGAAGACCCCCGCGGTTGATCCACGTGCGGGAGAGCCCGCCGAACTCGCCGCGATCTCCACCGAGGACCTCGAACGGCAAGCCGGTGGAGCTCTCATCGAAACCGACGACGCCGTTCGCACCAGCGAACAGGAACTCGGTTTCGCGATCGCCCAATACGGTGAAGAATCGGCCACCAGATTTCGTGAGGCCATCGCCGCAGCAAAAACCACCCTGTCGCAGGCATTCACGATCAAGCAGCGTCTCGACGATGCTGAGCCCGACACCGAGCAGCAGGTGCGCGCGTGGAACGCGGAGATCATCCGGCTCTGTGCCAGCGCAAACGAGACCCTCGACCGCGAAGCAGCGGCGTTCGATGAACTGCGCCAGATCGAGAAGTCGGCACCGGATGCCGTGAAGCGGCTTCGCAGCGATCACGAGCGCATCTCCGCACGGAAGCCAGGCGCCGAAGCGACACTCGCCACCCTCGCGAGCACATACAGTCCCACCGCGCTCTCGGGAGTCTCCGACAACGTAGACGAAGCCGACGAGCGGCTTCGGTTTGCCGCCACCGCCCTGGATGCGGCCGAGCAGGACATCACGGAAGGCGATCTCTCGACCGCGGCCGTCGGCATCCGTGCGGCTGAAGAGGCCATCGAGCAGGCAGGAATTCTCCTGGACGCCATCGACAATGCTTCGAAGGACCTCGATGCCGCCGAGCGGTCGATTCGGGCGCTGAGCACCGAACTCCAGAACGATCTGCAGCTGGCCCGTTCACAGCCAGACCCAGAGGGGTCACTCGCCAACGTCATTGGCGCAACCGAGGGCATCCTTGCCGAAGTGGATGCCGATCGCAGGGCGGGCACATACTCGCCGACCGAACTCGTCCAGAGGTTGGAGTCCGCCGATGCGACCATCGACAGCGTGCTTCAACAGGTCCGCGACGCCGAAGCGCAGCGACGACATGTCCACACGATGCTGATGCAAACGCTGTCAAACGCCCAGGCCCAGATCTCCGCGGCCGAGCAGTACATCACCACGCGTCGTGGAGCCGTCGGAGCGGAGGCACGCACTCGCCTGGCCGAAGCGGAACGCAACCTCACCCAGGCAACGCAGCTGCAGGCATCCGACGCCGTGTCGGCACTGTCGTACGCGCAACGCGCCAACCAACTCGCCCAGCAATCGATGCAGTACGCGCAGACCGATGTCGGCGAATACGGCATGGGAATGGACGGCTATCTGGGCGGCGGCGGCCGACGCTCGAGCGACGGTTCGATGGGAGCGATTCTCGGTGGAATCCTCATCGGCCAGGTGCTCGGCGGAGGAGGCGGCGGCGGCATGTTTGGCGGCGGCGGTGGATTCGGCGGCGGCTCATCACGCGGTCGCTCCGGTGGCGGCGGATTCGGTGGCGGGCGCTCAAGCGGGCGCAGCGCGGGAAGTTTCGGCGGGAGCGGTTCACGTTCCCGACGAGGGGGCGGCCGGTTCTAACGGCTCGCTTCAGGACATAAATCGATCGAGAGGAAGAACAATGACCAAGCAGTCGATCTTCGGGCGCATCGCCCAGCTGGCAAAAGCGAACATCAACGCGCTCATCGACCAGGCGGAAGACCCGCAGCTCATGCTCGACCAGATGGTGCGCGACTACACCAACAGCATCGCCGACGCTGAAAGCGCCATCGCCGAGACGATCGGAAACCTGCGTCTGCTCGAGGAAGACCACGCCGAAGACGTGCGTGCGGCGAGCGACTGGGGCAACAAGGCACTCGCTGCGAGCCGCAAGGCCGACGAGTACCGCGCATCGGGCAACGCCAGCGACGCCGACAAGTTCGACAACCTCGCCAAGGTCGCCCTGCAGCGCCAGATCACCTCGGAGAACGAGGCCAAGATGGCTGAGCCGCAGATCGCGTCGCAGACGCAGGTCGTCGACCAGCTCAAGAACGGCCTCAACGGCATGAAGCAGAAGCTTGAGCAGCTGAAGTCGAAGCGCAGCGAGCTTCTCGCCCGCGCCAAGACCGCCGAAGCCCAGAAGAAGGTCGCAGATGCCGTCAAGAGCATCGACATCATGGACCCGACGAGCGAGGTCAGCCGCTTCGAAGACAAGATCCGTCGCGAGGAAGCCAAGGTTCGTGGCCAGCAGGAGCTCGCCGCCTCCAGCCTCGACGCCCAGTTCGAGTCACTCGAAGACATCGGTGAAATGACCGAGGTCGAGGCTCGTCTCGCCGAACTGAAGTCAGGCGGCTCGCGCGCCGTCTCGGGCAACTCCGGCCCGGCAGCTGTCACCCAGGGTGCGCCGTACACACCCGGTGAGTAGCACTCCCCATCCCGCGTCGCTCGCGGGATGAACAGGACATCGCACGATTGTCAGGCGAGTTTGTGAAAACTCGTCCTGATCGTCGTGCGATGTCCTGTTAACCGTGCGCGCCAGCATCCGTCGTCGCTGCCGCAGAAGGACAACGCGCCCGCAGAAGGATTGCGGCGCAACAATCGTCCTTGTGTCGGCCCGTTTTCCTTATGTCGGCGCGACGGTCACGCGGTGAACGGATGTCGGCGGCAGGCGATCAGGAACGCTGCAGCAGAGCGCGGGTCTCGACTGCGAGGGAGTCGAGCAGCACCCGCAGCTGCCCGCTCGGCGCGAGCAGCGCCTCGGGGTGCCACTGCACGCCAGTAATGGGGAGCGACTCGTGTTCAATCG
>JAZQRG010000088.1:0-8139 GCA_045629445.1 Mycetocola sp.
CGCCGCCGAAAGTGTCGTCGTTGTTGTCGTCGACGGACTCGGCCGTGCCCAGCTCCAGGCGAGGGCAGGGCACGCGCGTTATCTTGCGGCCACGAAGAGCGACGCCCTCGTGAGCGTCTTCCCGTCGACGACAGCGGCTGCACTTGCGACATTCGCCACCGGGGTCCTTCCCGGTGAGCATGGCCTCGTCGGCTACCGCGTCCTCGACGCCGCCAACGACCGGCTCGTCAATCAGCTCAGCGGATGGGACGAACGCATGGTTCCTGAGACCTGGCAGCGCGAACGGACGCAGTTCGAGAAGGCCGCCGACGACGGTGTCCCGAGCTTTGCGATCGGGCAGGCGAAGTACGCCACCTCCGGGTTCACCCGCGCCATCCTCCGCGGAGCGACGTACGTGCCAGCGAACAGTATCGCCGACCGTCGTGCAGCCGCCGTTCGCATTGCGCGCGAGCATCCCGGTTCGCTGACCTACCTCTATATTCCCGAGCTCGACAAAGCGTCACACCAGTACGGCTGGGAGTCGGGCCAATGGCTGTCGGCGCTCGAAGCCGTTGATGCTGAGTTGCAGCGACTCGGTGCCGAGCTTCCCGCCCGGACCGGTCTTCTCGTGACGGCCGACCACGGTTCGATTGACGTACCGGATTCGTCGCACATCCTGTTCGACACGGCACCCGAACTGATCGAGGGTGTGCGGCACGTCGGGGGAGAGCCTCGCTGCCTTCACCTCTATCTCGAGCCGGGAGCGACAGCTGCGGATCGCTCTGCCGTCGCCGCAACCTGGGATGCCAGCGAAGGTGAACGCGCCTGGGTCTCGACTCGGGAAGAACTGATCGGGTCAGGACTGCTCGGCGACGTCGCCGCCGACGTTATCCCGCGGATCGGCGACGTAGTAGTTGCTGCCCGAAAGCGCGTCGTTTACTACGACTCTCGGCCGGCCGACCAGTCCGCTCGCAGGATGATCGGCCAGCACGGATCTCTCACACACGAAGAGCGCTCGATACCGCTGATCAGGCTCGGTGCCTTCCGGCGCTGAGCCTGATCAGCCCGGTCACGGTGCAGTCGTGCGCTGTCAGTCCTCGTCTGTGCGGGCGCCGAAGACGATCTCGTCCCACGACGGCATTGCGGTACGTCCACGCTTGCCGCCGCCGCGACCCGACGGCGCCGGTGACTCCGATGGCGTTGCTGCCGGTGTCGTCGTCGCCTGCTCGGCGGAGGGGGCGTCAACGAGCCGTGGCGCTTTCGCGGTCTCGGTCTGCGCTTCCTCAGTGTGAGCGGACTCGCGTTCGCCCCTTCGCTTGCGAAGGGCCTCGAGCAGGTCAGCCGTCTGGTTGGACTGCGATGACGAGCCGGAGTCTTCCGCACGGTTAATCGCGGCTGCAGCTGCAGCCTTCGACGATGCCTGCGGGCGTCCGAGCGCGGAGATGTCGATGGTCGGCGACAGATCGAGTCCCTCATCGGAGCTGTCGCGGAAGTTGAACGCCCCGCTGTCGAACCGGGTGTCGTCGGGGCGGGAATCGTCGCGTTCGACGGCGCGCAGTCGGGGAATCAATCCCTGCTGCGGCAGTTCCCCCTGCTTGGAGAGCGTGACAGCCTCGCCGTTCTGCGGCGCGAGAGCCTGCTTCTTCGGCTCGAAGCTCCAGCGAGCATCGTGGTCGATGTCATTCGCCGTGAACGACAGCTTCACGACCCAGCCCCCCGTCGACTCTTTCCAGCTCGTCCACCGTTCCTCGGACGCGCCGAGTGACTCAAGACGCGCGCGGATCGCGGAACCGAAAGTGTCGTCATCATCCTCACGCGTCGGGTCGACGGTCGTCAGCACGTGCACGCTCAGTGCTGCGCCAACGATGTGTTCGCGCTCAGCGAGCACTGGGCCCTCGAACCGCTGCACATACTCGAGGTCAGCACCGGTGATGTCAGCCACTTCCTCGGCGCTCAGTCCTGACCTGATGTGTGCCTGGATCTCGCGCGGGCTCGGCTTTGGACCCTGTGAGGGCTCCTTGCGGCTCCGGCGCACATGGGACTGTAAAACCTCGTCGATAACGAGGCGAAAACGCTCGCCGCTCTCTGTCGCGGCAATGAGGGCGCCGTCTTCAACGCCAATGACCTTCAAATCGTGCATGATCAACTGCCTCTCAGGCTGTGATTTGTTATCCAAATGGTGTCACGGCAAGTGCGGTTTACGTGGGAATAACACGGGCGTGCCGCAGGTTGGGCATCCTGTCGCTTCTCAGAGGCGAAAGCCGGTTTGCTATTCGATCCAGATTGATGCAAACTGTGGCCGCCGAAAGCGATCGGACGACAACAAGAAGTGGATGGAAATGGCAACGGATTACGACGCCCCCAGGAAGACCGACGACGATTCAGAGTCGATTGAGGCCCTCAAGGAGCGCGTGCCAGACAAACTGTCAGGGTCTGTCGGCGATGAAGATGCCGACAACCCGGGTGGTTTCGATCTGCCGGGCGCCGACCTTTCGGACCTCGATCTCGACGTTGTCGTGCTGCCCCCGCAGGCTGACGAGTTCACCTGCGTTGGGTGCTTCCTTGTGAAGCACCGCTCACAGATCGACCACGAGTCGAAGCTCGGACCGGTCTGCCTGGAGTGTGCAGCCTAAAGCTGGACGGGAATATCTGGCCGTTGCGTTCGTAAGATCGCAGCGGCCAGTTCTGTTGGTCGACGTGTCGACACCAACCAGTACGGCGTTGGATCCATCGGATCAGCGATTTCCACTTTGACGACCCCGCGGATGCCGCCGCGAATGACGAGAAAAGCGTTCGCGTTGAGACGCTGGCCGCGTTCGAGACTGGCTTCTTCGCCGTCAAACGCTGAAACGTCTCCGGTCAGGGCAACCGGAATGTGGGCACGCCCAACAGACAGGGTGCCGTCTTTCACGGCGATGACCGGCGCTCCATAGATGAAGAGGGCCAGGCATCCCAAGTACAAAATGACGCCGGTGATTGCCCCGACAGGCACCGAGATCGGTGCGAGCACAAGAAGGCTCGCGGGGATGACGAGTGCCGTCACTCCGAGGATCCAGGCAGCAGGCCATAAACGTTCGCGATATTCGGCCATGTCTCTTCTCATCCAGACTTCTGCACTACCCTCGACACGTGACCGAAAGCGTAGACGTACTCATTGTCGCCCCGGAATTGCCTTTTTACGCCCACCCGGGCGATGCAGGCGCTGACCTCAAGTCTACTGAAGACCTGACGCTCGAGCCCGGTGAGCGGGCCGTCGTTGGCACCGGTGTGTCGATCGCACTGCCCGATGGCTACGTGGCTTTTGTCGTCCCACGCTCCGGCCTCGCCTCGAAGCACGGCATCACCGTCGTCAACTCTCCAGGCACCGTCGATGCCGGATACCGTGGAGAGATTCGCGTGACGCTGCTGAACACCGACAGTGCACAGGCGTACTCGATCTCGGCAGGCGACAGGATCGCCCAGATGATCGTCATGCCCGTTTCGAAGGCACGCTTCGTGCCCGTCGAGACTCTTCCCGGCAGTTTGCGCGGCGACAGGGGATTCGGTTCCACTGGCTACGACACCATCCAGACAGGAAAAGAGTCATGAGCAAGAAGAAGAAGAACGTTCCTCAGGCAGACGAAACCGCCGTCGACCGGAAGGACGCAACGGCGGTTGACGGCGTGGTCGACGACGTTGCCGTTGATGAGACCACGACGGACATCAGCGCCGTCGACGCCGAACCCGATGTTCTTGACATCTCGAAATCGGCACCGGAGAACCGTGCAACCGATGGTCCATTCGACGAGTCGGAAGCAAACCCGGTTCGGCCATACATCGACCTCGGGGGAGTGAAGATCCTCCCGCGGGATGGCCTTAACCTCCGGCTCGAGGTGGAGGAGAGCACAAAGCGGATCGTCGCCGTCGGCCTGGATTACGCCGGCTCGACGCTCCAGATCCAGCCGTTTGCGGCTCCCCGCAGCACGGGGCTGTGGCACGAAACGCGCGAACAGATCCAGGAACAGATCGCCAGGCAGGGCGGTACGGTCACCGAGCGCGAGGGCGCGTTCGGACCCGAACTCCTCGCCGAGGTACCCGTCGTCGCGAGCGCTGGCGGTGCACCGGGCACCCGGATCGCCCGATTCGTCGGTGTCGATGGACCTCGCTGGTTCCTTCGCGGTGTGATCGCCGGCGACGCAGCCACAAAGGAAGACGCGGCCGCACTCGTCGAGGACCTCTTTCGGAGCGTGGTCGTGGTTCGCGGCTCAGCCCCGATGCCTCCCCGCGACCTCATTCCCCTCGTCATGCCGCCGACGGCGGCGCCGACGGACTGATGCCTGCACTCGACGAGAGCAACGAGAGCGACGAACGCGCGCCAAAAGCGAGCGGTGAACCGGCTGGCGACTCCAGCGACGAGACCGCCGCGGTCGTCGGTGCTGCCCTCGCCGACGCCGCTCGGAAGTCAGGACTCGGCTCCCTCGCCGAAGCGGAACGGCCCAACGGCCGCGTCCTGCTCGAAGCAATGGGCGGCATCCGGGGGATCGTCGAGGCGGTCGTCCCAGGGCTGCTCTTCCTGCTCGTTTATACCTTCACCAAGAACCTTCCGCTTTCCCTCGGAATCTCCGTCGGCGTCGCCGCGATACTGACCATCGCCCGGCTCATCCAGAAGACCCCGGTGGCGAGTGCCGTCGGCGGCCTCATCGGAGCCGTGGCATCCGCTGTTCTCGCCCTGATCACCAACCGGCCCGAAGACAACTTCGTTCTCGGCTTCCTGACCAACGGCGCATACGGTGCTGCCCTGCTGATTTCGGTCCTTGTCGGCTGGCCGCTGATCGGGCTCATCGCCGGATACCTGATGAGCGAAGCGACGGCGTGGAAGAAGGATGCCGTCAAACGCCGCACATTCGCGATCCTCACCCTGTGCTGGGCTGGCATGTTCATCGCGCGGCTCGCTGTGCAGCTTCCCCTCTATGCGGCGGGGAACGTCGAGTGGCTCGCTGCGACGAAGCTCCTCATGGGGCTGCCTCTCTACGCCCCACTACTCATCCTCACCTGGCTGGTTGTGCGGGCGTTGTACCGCAAGACTCCCGCTGCCTCCTGATAGAGTTATCTCGACATCAAGATAAATTGATCGTGGGTGCCTCCTCAGGCCAGGCCTGAGGGTTAGGCAATCCTTGCTAGAAAAACAGGCATCAGGGAACCCAAGATTGACCCAAGGCAGGCAGTTGTGTCAGTGCCTGTGCCAACGAAGGAGAAGGCAATCGTGTCTACCGTTAATAGCTTCGGGGCGAAGAACACACTCACAGTCGGCGGGACCGACTACGAGATCTTCCGTCTCGACACCGTCCAGGGCTATGAGAAGCTGCCATTCAGCCTCAAGGTCCTCCTCGAGAACCTGCTCCGCACCGAAGACGGCAAGAACGTCACGGCTGAGCAGATCCGCACCCTCGGCAGCTGGGACCCGTCGGCTGAGCCCGACACCGAGATCCAGTTCACCCCTGCTCGTGTCGTCATGCAGGACTTCACCGGAGTCCCATGCATCGTCGACCTCGCGACCATGCGGGAAGCCGTTGCTGAACTCGGCGGCGACCCCACCAAAATCAACCCGCTCGCCCCGGCTGAGCTCGTTATCGACCACTCAGTGATCGCGGACCTCTTCGGTACCGAAGACGCCCTCGAGCGCAACGTCGGGATCGAGTACCAGCGCAACGGCGAGCGCTACCAGTTCCTTCGCTGGGGCCAGACCGCCTTCGAGGACTTCAAGGTCGTTCCCCCGGGAACCGGCATCGTGCACCAGGTCAACATCGAGTACCTGGCTCGCGTCACGTACACCCGCATGGTCAACGGCGCACTGCAGGCATACCCTGACACGCTCGTTGGAACCGACTCGCACACAACGATGGTCAACGGCCTCGGAGTGCTCGGTTGGGGCGTCGGCGGAATCGAAGCCGAGGCAGCCATGCTCGGCCAGCCCGTTTCAATGCTGATCCCGAAGGTAGTCGGCTTCAAGCTCACCGGCTCCATCCCAACCGGTGTCACAGCGACCGACGTCGTCCTCACGATCACCCAGCAGCTCCGCAAGCACGGAGTCGTCGGCAAGTTCGTCGAGTTCTACGGTGACGGCGTTGCCGAGGTTCCCCTCGCCAACCGTGCCACCATCGGAAACATGAGCCCGGAGTTCGGTTCGACCGCTGCCATGTTCCCGATCGACGACGTCACCCTCGACTACCTGCGCCTCACCGGCCGCAGCGAGGAGCAGGTTCACCTCGTCGAGGAGTACTCGAAGGTCCAGGGCCTCTGGCACGACCCGTCGGTCGAGCCCTCGTTCAGCGAGTACCTCGAACTTGACCTCTCGACCGTCGTTCCGTCGATCGCAGGGCCGAAGCGCCCGCAGGACCGGATCGAGCTCAGCGCAGCGAAGACCCAGTTCGAGGTTGACCTCAACAACTACGCCGACACTGAGCACGACCTCGTCGACCTCGAAACCAGTGAGTCGTTCCCCGCGTCCGACCCGCCAGCGAACACGCCCGAGAGCGAGCACAACTCGCACTCGCACAGGCACACGAGCCACGCTCCGTCGACGGCGTCGAAGCCCACCGAGGTCACCCTCGACGACGGTTCGACATTCACGCTCGACCACGGCGCCGTCACCATCGCCGCGATCACGTCGTGCACCAACACCTCGAACCCCTCCGTCATGCTCGCTGCTGGCCTCCTCGCCCGCAACGCAGCAAAGAAGGGTCTCAAGGCCAAGCCGTGGGTCAAGACCACCCTCGCACCCGGGTCCAAGGTCGTCACCGACTACTACGCCAAGGCTGGCCTCACCGACGACCTCGAAGCCCTCGGCTTCTACACCGTCGGATACGGCTGCACCACGTGTATCGGTAACTCCGGTCCGCTCGCCGAGGAGATCTCGGCAGCGATCAACGAGAGCGATCTCGCGGTCACCGCTGTTCTCTCGGGTAACCGCAACTTCGAGGGCCGGATCAACCCGGACGTGAAGATGAACTACCTGGCCAGCCCGCCGCTGGTCATCGCGTACGCCCTCGCCGGCTCGATGAACTTCGACTTCGAGACGGATGCCCTCGGCAAGGACACGGACGGCAACGACGTCTTCCTCAAGGACATCTGGCCCGACTCCGCCGAGGTCCAGTCGACCATCGACAGCTCGATTGATACCGAGATGTTCACCCACGAATACGCCTCAGTGTTCGAGGGCGATGAGCGCTGGCGTTCACTTCCGACCCCGGCTGGAAGCACCTTCGAGTGGAACCCGGAGTCGACGTACGTGCGGAAGCCCCCGTACTTCGACGGTATGACGATGGAGACGACCCCCGTCGCCGACATCACCGGCGCACGGGTCCTCGCCAAGCTCGGTGACTCGGTCACGACCGACCACATCAGCCCCGCCGGATCGATCAAGGCGGACAGCCCTGCTGGCCGCTACCTGACCGAGCACGGTATTGAGCGCAAGGACTTCAACTCGTACGGTTCCCGTCGTGGAAACCACGAGGTGATGATTCGCGGAACCTTCGCGAACATCCGCCTGAAGAACCAGCTGCTCGACGGCGTCGAAGGCGGTTACACCCGCGACTTCACGCAGGCCGATGCTCCCGAGTCCTTCATCTACGACGCGTCACAGAACTACCAGGCTGCCGGCATCCCGCTCGTCATCCTCGGCGGCAAGGAGTACGGCTCCGGCTCGTCGCGCGACTGGGCAGCAAAGGGTACGAGCCTGCTCGGCGTCAAGGCAGTCATCACCGAGAGCTTCGAGCGGATCCACCGCTCGAACCTCATCGGGATGGGCGTCGTGCCCCTGCAGTTCCCCGCTGGCGAGAGCTGGGACAGCCTCGGCCTCGACGGCACGGAATCGGTGAGCATCATCGGCCTCGAAGAACTGAACAACGGCACGACGCCGAAGACGGTTCGCGTGATCGCTGAGCCCACGGAACACTCGCCCGCCGGCAAGCAGCCGGTTGAGTTCGACGCGGTCGTTCGCATCGACACACCGGGTGAAGCGGACTACTACCGCAACGGCGGCATCCTGCAGTACGTGCTGCGGAGCCTCGTTTAGTTCGACAGTTCGACCTCTTTTCAACGCCGCCCCCGGGCGGTTCCCACCCGAAAACCCCAGGGGGGGGGGGGGGAGGGGGGGGGCCCGCCACCAGGCGGGACGTTGCC